>PMLF01000200.1 GCA_003158755.1 Elusimicrobiota bacterium
TCCTCGGCTCCGCCGGAAAAGCCTGATTAACCCAGGGGCGCCCTCACGATCGAATCCCGGTCGTGAGGGCGCCCTTTCTGTTCGGGCCCCGCAACTTCCCTTTGGTATAATCCCGCCGTGACTTTTTTCGTCGACCAAAATTTCTAATGGCGCTTTCACCCGAGATCTTAAAAACTCTCAACCCGCCCCAGCTCCAGGCCGTCACCCACGGCGAGGGGCCTTTACTTATTTTGGCCGGGGCGGGATCCGGAAAAACCCGCGTCATCACTTGCCGCATCGCGCACCTGCTCTCTGAAGGCGTCCCTCCATGGAACATCCTGGCGGTGACCTTCACCAACAAAGCGGCTGCCGAGATGCGCCAGCGTGTGGACGCCTTCACCGGCGGGCGCGGGCGAGGGGTTTTGGTCAGCACCTTCCACTCCTTCGGCGCCCAGTTCATGCGCGTCGAGGCGAAGAACATCGGCCTGGACCCGAACTTCACGATCTATGACTCGGACGACCAGACCCAGATCATCAAGGAATGCCTGCGGGAGCTGAGCCTCGACGAGAAGAAATACAAGCCCAACCAGATCATCGGGGTCCTCAGTCGCGCCAAAGACGAGCTCCTGGACGCGGACTCCTTCAACATCCACAACATCACCCGCAACGACCCGTTCCGCCAAATGGCCGGGTCCGTCTACACCCTCTATCAGAAGAAGCTCGCCAAGGCCAACGCGTTGGACTTCGGCGACCTGATCATGCGGCCCGTCATGGCCCTGCGCGACAACGAGGCTTTGCGGCAACGGTACCAGGCCCGCTTCCGCTACATCCTGGTGGACGAGTATCAGGACACCAACCACGCCCAATACCTGCTCACCAAATACCTCGTCGCACCGCCCAAGAACATCTGCGTCGTGGGCGACGACGACCAATCGATTTATTCTTTCCGAGGCGCGGACGTCCGCAATATCATGGAGTTCGAGCGGGACTACCCCGGCGCCTCCGTGGTGAAGCTGGAACAAAATTATCGGTCCACGAAGGAAATCCTGGACGCCGCCCACCAGGTCATCAAGCGCAACCGTTTCCGGAAAGAAAAAAAGCTGTGGACGGACAAGACGGGCGGCGAAGCCGTGCGGTTCGTCGAGTTCGCCGACGAGCTGGAAGAGGCCCGCTTCATCGCCCGGGAGACGGGCGACATGGTTCGGCAGAAAAAAGCCACCTGCAAAGACGTCGCCGTCTTCTACCGCACCAACGCCCAGTCCCGCGTCCTGGAAGACGCTTTCCGTCGGGAGAACCTGCCCTACCAGATCGTCGGCGGCCAGCGGTTCTACGAGCGGATGGAAGTGAAAGACGTGTTGGCTTACCTCAAGGCGCTTGTGAACCCCGCCGATGGGGTAAGCATGAAACGCATCCTCAACGTCCCCGCCCGTGGTTTGGGTAAGACGACCGTTCAATTGGTCGAGGATTTCGCCAACCAGCAAGGGATCACGTTTTTCGATGCGTTGGGCCAGGCGGCGCGAATCCCTTTGTTGACGGCGGCGGCGCGGGGAAACATCCTTAAATTTTTGGACGTGCTGACACCTCTCCGTTCCCAAGCCGCGACGGCGACGGCGGCCCAGATGGTCCAGTTCGTGCTCGAATCGACGGGATACTGGCAGTATTGGCAGGACCAAATGTCTTCGGACCCCGAAGCCGCCTACCGCCTGGACAACATCCAGGAATTGGTCAACGCCGCCAAGGAATACGAGGACTCGTCGGAGAACAAATCCGTCGGCGGATTTTTGGAACGGGTGACCCTCGCCTCGGAGCTGGACAACGTGAAGGACGACGGCGGCGCGGTGACCCTGATGACGGTACATTTGGCGAAGGGGTTGGAGTTCCAGACGGTTTTCGTGACGGGATTGGAAGAAGGTCTCTTCCCCATCGGCGAATCCGCCTTCGACGAGAAAGAGCTGGAGGAGGAGCGGCGGCTGGCGTACGTGGCCATCACCCGGGCCCGGGAGCGCCTCATCCTCACCTGCGCCGCTTCCCGGAAAATATACGGCCGGTCCCACTGGAACGTGCCTTCGCGGTTCATCGCCGAAGCGGGCCTCCGCGCCGAAACGCCGGTGCCGGAAACCCCTTCCGTCGGCGGCTGGGAGCCCCGCCGCGCCCCCGCCGCACCCAAACCCCAGCGCCCCGTCGGGGAAACGAGTTCCGTCGTCGGTTCCTTCGATCCCGACGAAACCGCGGAAGAGGCTCGGACCCCGACCGGCGGCCCGAGGCCCTTGAAGATCGGCATGAGGGTCCGCCACCCCATGTTCGGCGCGGGGAAGATCCTCAACAAATCGGGTACGGGAGAAAACGTCAAAGTCACCGTGCTCTTCGATTCCGGCGCCCGCAAGGACATCCTGGCCCGCTACGCCAACTTCGAATCCCTTTGACGGCTCCGCCGTTTTCCGGGACGGCTTCATCGTCCCGCTTTCGGAGGGCGGTTGCCTCCGTCCGTCGGCGCCTCGGTGGGAAAATGTCCGAATTGTAGAATTCCAATAATAGTCGTTGACAGTTGTTCGGACTTTTCGTAATGTTCGGTCCTTCCACCAGAGAATCGGAAAGAAGGGGTTCGGAAAAAAGTCTTGACAGGTTTCCAAACTTCAGGTATCATCTTCTCCTGTTCATTAAGTTATAGGCCCTTTGCAGTTTGCCGGTGGTGATGCCGGTCAGCAAAGAAAGAGTCGGAGTTCTTTGCGAGGGGATTATTTTCGCCCCTCGGGTTGATTTTTTTTGTAAAGGCACGAAGAAGCCGGATCTTTGACAATCTGGAATGCCATTAGGCGCAATCGGGTGAGCGTCCTGCACTAAAGTGACGCGCTCTCAAAAAGCCTAATAAAATAGTAAAGCAGAATCTCCATGCGAGTTGTTTGCGACGTTCGAAAGAACGGATCAATCAGTTCCATGGAGATCGAGCCACCAAACCAAACGCTCAAAAATTATCGATGTTCCGCAAGGAGCATCGCGAATTTTACGGAGAGTTTGATCCTGGCTCAGAGTGAACGCTGGCGGCGTGGATTAGGCATGCAA
>PMLF01000088.1 GCA_003158755.1 Elusimicrobiota bacterium
CCGTAGCACTTGGCGAGCACGTCCTTGCGGAGCGCCCGCACGCTCTCCCGAGCCACGATCCGGCCGCCCACCTTGGACTGGATGGGGATCTCGAACATCTGGCGGGGGATCAATTCCCGCAGCTTTTCGACGATGCGACGACCCCGCTGGTAGGCTTGGTCCTTGGGCACCACAAAGGAAAAAGCGTCCACTTCCTCGTTGTTGATGAGGATGTCCATCCGTTCCAGGTCCCCTTCGCGGAACCCCGCGGGCTCGTAGTCGAAGGAGGCGTAGCCTTTGGAGATGGACTTGAGCTGGTCGTAGAAGTCGATGATGATCTCGGCCAGGGGCATTTCATATTTCAAGACCACGCGGGTGGGCGTCATGTAGTGCATGTCGATGAACTTCCCCCGCCGGTCCTGGCAGAGCTGCATGAGGCCGCCCACGAATTCGTTAGGTCCCACGAGAGTCGCCAGGACGAAGGGCTCCTCGATCTTCGCGATGTCCCCGTGGGGCGGGAACTTGGCCGGGCTGTCGAACTCGGACGTCGCCCCCCGGACGTCCGTCACTCGGTAAATCACGTTGGGCGCGGTGACCAGCAGGTCCAGGTTGAACTCCCGCTCGAGGCGCGTCTTAATGATGTCCAGGTGAAGGAGGCCAAGGAACCCGCACCGGAACCCGAAACCGAGGGCCACGGAAGTTTCCGGCAGATGGAAGAACGCCGCGTCCTCCAAGTGAAGCTTGTCGATGGCCTTCTTCAAATTTTCGTAGTCGGCTTGGGCGATGGGATAGAGCCCGGCGAAAACGAACGGCTTCATCTCTTTGTAGCCGGCGTGGGGGCGCTCGGTGGGGCGGCCGTCCTCGGTCATGGTGTCGCCGACTTTGACGTGGTGGATGTCCTTGATGCCCATCACCAAGTAACCCACCTCTCCCGCCGAAAGCCGTTCGGCCTTGACCAGCTTGGGCTTCAGGTAACCGACCTCTTCCACCTCGTGAATTCCCCCGGTCGCCATGAACCGGACTTTCATCCCCGCCCGAAGGGTCCCTTCCATGAGACGGGAATAGACGATGACCCCCCGGTAGGGGTCGTAGATGGAATCGAACACCAAGGCGGACAAGGGGGCGTCCTCCCGCCCGACGGGCGGCGGGACGAGGTCCACGATCGCTTTTAAAATCTCCGGGATGCCGATGCCGGCCTTTGCGCTGGCCGGGAAAAAAGGCCCTTCGATGCCGAGGGACTCGTGGATCTGCTTTTTCACGCCCTCGGGATCCGCGGAGGGCAGGTCGATCTTGTTGATGACGGGGATGATCTCCAGGCCCGCTTCTTGGGCCAGGAGAGCGTTCGCGAGGGTCTGGGCTTCGACCCCCTGGCCGGCGTCCACCAAAAGGAGCGCCCCTTCGCAGGCGGCCATGGCGCGGGACACCTCGTAGGTGAAATCCACGTGACCCGGGGTATCGATCAAGTTCAGGAGGTATTCCACACCGTCCGGAGACTTCCAATTCATGCGGACGGCTTTGGCCTTGATGGTGATGCCTCGCTCGCGTTCGAGCTCCATGGAGTCCAGCGTCTGCTCGCGGATCTCCCGACGCTCAAGGGTGCCGGTGGCCTCCAGAAGACGGTCCGCCAGGGTGCTCTTGCCGTGGTCGATGTGGGCGATAATGCAGAAATTGCGGATGAAGTTGGTATTCATGTCGGACGGCGGCCGCTCGTCAGTTCTTCTTCAACTGACGAAGAACTTTCTGGATGTTCTCTTCGGTCGGATCGTCCAAGATGTCCCGGGTCGCGGCCTGACAATCGGCGAAGGAAAGCTCTCGGATGGTCTTCTTGACCTGGGGTACCAGGGGCGGTGATACGGAAAGTTCGTCCAATTCCAATCCCACGAGGATGGCGGCCAAAGCCGGATCGCCGGCCATCTCGCCGCACATGCCCACCCACCGGCCCGCCTTGTGGCCGGCTTTCACCGTCTGATCGATGAGGCGGAGGATCGCGGGGTTCAGCGGGTTGTACAGGTTGGCGACCTCGTCGTTCACGCGGTCCACGGCGAGGGTGTACTGGATGAGGTCGTTGGTGCCGATGGAGAAAAAGTCCGCCTCCTTGGCCAGCGTGTCGGCGGCGAGAGCGGCGGCCGGCACTTCCACCATGAGGCCCACCTCCATCTTTTCGTCGAAAGCGACGCCTTCCTTCCGCAGTTCCATCCGGCACTCCTCGAGCATCTTCTTGGAGGCGCGGAATTCCTCCAAGGTCGAGATCATGGGGAACATCACCTTCACCTTCCCCACCGCGGAGGCCCGGAGGATCGCCCGAAGCTGCGACCGGAAAAGGTCCGGGTGCTTGAGGCTCAAGCGCACGCCGCGCAGCCCCAGGAAGGGGTTGGGCTCGGCCTTGTGGTCGCGGGCGATGCCCATATCGATGAGCTTGTCGCCGCCGATATCCATCGTCCGTATGACGATGGGGTAGGGCAGCACCGACTGGGCCACGCGGGCGTAGTGCTGGAAGTGGGTCTCCTCCGTCGGAGGGGTTCCCCGGTTCAGGTACAGGAATTCGGTGCGATAGAGGCCCACGCCTTCGGCCCCGTGGGCGAGGACGGACTTCATCTCCTCGGGCGAATCGATGTTGGCGGCCAAGGTCATCCGGCGGCCGTCGACGGTCTGGGCGGGCTGGTCGCGGAGGCGGTCCAGCTCCCGCCGGGCGGAAAGGCGGATCTCCCGCTCGCGCCGGTAGTTGTCGATCACGTCCGGCACGGGGTTGACGATCACGGTGGCGCTCTCGCCGTCCACGACGATCATGTCTCCCGGCCGCACGTGGCGGGTGATCTCGTGCAAGCCCACCACGGCCGGGATCTCCAGGGAGTTGGCGAGGATGGCCGTGTGGGACGTGCGGCCGCCGATGTCCGTCACGAACCCCTCGGCGAACTGGGTGCGCATGTGGATGGTGTCCGACGGCGTCAGGTTGTGGGCGACGATGACGGAGGGCTCTTTCAAGTCGTCCAAATTCTGGAGGGTGTGGCCCAGCAAGTGCAGGAGGACGCGCCGGCCCACGTCCAAGACGTCGTGCCGGCGCTCCCGGAAATACTCGTCCGTGGCGGCTTCCAAGGCTTTCACGGCGCCGGCCACGGCCTCGGAGAGGGCGAACTCCGCGTTCACCCGGGCGTTGGTGATTTTTTTGACGACGTCCTTGGAAATCAAGGGATCGTCGAGGATGAGGAGGTACGCCTCGATGAGCCGGGCGTGGCTCTTCCCGAGGAATTTCAGGATCTTCTGCTGGGTGCCCAACATTTCCTTCCGAGTCTCCGCCACCGCCATGCGGAAACGCGTCACCTCGGCCTTGACGGCCTCCGGCGGCACCTGCCAACGGCCCACGGCCAAATCCATGTCCTCCAAGACGAAGGCCTTGCCGATGGCGATGCCGGGGGACGCGGCCACGCCCTTGAAGACTTTGGTGGCGGAGGAAGGCGGGGTGCTCATAGGGGGGTCCTTTCAATCTTCATCGAATCGTCGTTCGAAGAGGTTTTGAAGCGTGTCG
>PMLF01000161.1 GCA_003158755.1 Elusimicrobiota bacterium
AACATTATGCATGACGCAATGCGAACGATTGACACCGATACTATACATGTGTATAGTATCGGTATGGCCCAGGAATTAACCCCCAAACAAAAGCACGTCTTCGACTTCGTCTCCGCCGAAATCCGCGAGAACCATCTTCCTCCGACGATCCGGGAAATCGCCAAACGATTTTCGATTTCCCTCCGCGCGGTGCAGGACCATCTGGCGGCCCTTGAAAAGAAGGGCGTCCTCCAGCGAACCAAGGAGTGCGCCCGCGGCCTGATGGTGACCGCCCGCGAAACTCTTTCCAACCAAGTCCGAATCCCCATCCTGGGCCGCGTCGTGGCCGGCGTCCCCCTGGAGGCCATTTCGAACGTGGAGGATTTTTTCGCCGTGGACGAGGCCATCGCCAAGAAGGCCAACTTCGCCCTGAGGGTCAAAGGGGACAGCATGGAACCGGAGCTCCACGAGAACGACCTCGTCCTGGTCCGCACCACGGGGTCCGCCGACAACGGCGACATCGTGGTGGCCTACCTCACGGAGGACGGCGAAGCCACCGTCAAGCGCCTCCGGCGGAAAGGAGTGGAGATGTCCCTGGAAGCCGAGAACCCCCATTATTCCCCCATCGTCGGACGCCCCTTCACCGTCGTCGGAAAAGTCACCAGCCACATCCGGACTTATTTCTAATAAATTCACGGACGTTCCTTTCCCCATCGGAGGGGAAGGTCTAAGACCCGCCCCTACGACCACACTAATGATGCTGTAAAAAAATATCCCGACCACCGCTCGTGCTGAGCCTGTCGAAGCACGACAAGTTACCGACGATCTTGGCTCACCCTTCGACAGGCTCAGGGTGAGCGGACTTTAGGGCTATATTTTTACAGGGTTCAATAATGAAAACTCCCCTCGCCTTATCGGACTATATCGGCCTTCCCGCTCGCGTCCAGAAAACGGCGGGTCTCCACCTGTTCATCGGCTCCCGCCTCCTTCCCGCATGGACGCTGGCGGCGCTCTGCCCGCTCCTCACCGGCGATAACGGCGTCTTCTGGATCGAGGGGCGCCACGGTTTCGACGCCCACGCTTTGGGCAAAATGGCCCGCGCCCGGGGGCTGGACCCGAAGGGCGTCCTCTCCCGGGTCCAACTGGCCCGACCTTTTTCCGCGTTCCAAATAGAGGCCCTCGTCACAAAAAAACTTCCGGCGTTAGCCCCCTCCCGTCCGGTGATCCTCTCGGACCCGCTTTCCCTTTTCTACGATGAGGAACTGCCCGAGAAAGACGCCCGTCGGACCTTCGCCGGGTTCCTGGACGGATTGAAGGCCCTCGCCGTCCCCGTCCTCGGGCTGGTGGTGGAACGGGAAAGTCCCCGGCGGAAATTTCTGGACGAACTGCTCGGGATCTCGCGGGGAACCGCCCGCTTGACGGAAGATGGCCCGTTTCCCCGCTTGGAGAAAATCTGATGGGCCGCACGCTTCCCACCGCCGTCCAGCTTTTGCACCTGGAAGGGGACGAGTGGAAACACTTCCGGAGGTCCCTCCGCAAAGAGGACCAGGACGCCTTCGACGCCCTGTGGCGCTTCGCCCGTCGCCACGCGGCGTCCATCTCCATGGCCAGCCGTCCCGTCCCCTTCGACGGGATCGTCATGGCCATGCTGGTGGGATTGGCGAGAGAGGTTTTGGAGTTGCAACGGAAAAGCCGGGGGGCGCCGCTTGAGGAAAACGATCGAGGGTTGGATATTTGACGCCTACCCGGAAGCCGAGGGCATGCGGCTGTGGGTGATCCGTCCGAACGGCGCCGCCGAACATTTCGTTGACCCGTGGCGACCGCTGTTCTACGTCGCGGGCGAGGACGCGCGGGCCGAAGCGATGATCAAAGCCCGGCGCTGCCCCGCCGATTTCCGACGGGTGGAGCGCGGGGAAGTTTTTTCAGGCAAGACGCTTTCCGTCCTGGAAGTCCGCCTGCCCCAACTCCACCACGGCCCGCTGGTCCAAGCCTTAAGGGACGCCGGAGTCCCCCTTTACAATGCCGACGTCCATCCCGTCCAGGCCTACCATTACGATCGGGGGCATTTTCCCCTCGCCCGCTGTCGCTTCGAAATTGAAGACAGCCGCGTCCTCGGCCACGAGCTCTTGGACGACCCCTGGGCCTTGGATTACGAGCTTCCCCCCCTCAAATACGTCCACCTGTCCCTCTCGGGATCGGAGCTGGCCGGCCCTCTCAACCCCAACCACGCCGTGAGGGGCGGCCTCGTCCTCCAATACGAAGGCCGCGCCTACGAATTGGAAGGTCCAATGGAGGAGCAACTCCTCACTCTCAAGAACCGGCTCGTCCAATGGGACCCCGACGTCCTCACCACCGACTGGGGCGACAGCCACCTCCTGCCATCGCTGGACGCCCTTTGCCGAAAATACCGACGGAGCATTCCCTTCTCCCGGGACCCCGGCCGCGCCATGGAAGGACGCGGCGACCGAAGTTTCCAGTCGTACGGCCAGACCGTCTATCAATCCGGCTCCCGATACCTGTTCGGCCGCTGGCACCTGGATTTGAAAAACAGTTTTTACTTCAAAGAGTGCGGCTTGGAAGGCCTCTACGAGATCGCCCGCACGGCCAAGATCCCCGTCCAGCGGGCCGCCCGCACCACCATTGGGACGTCCCTCAGCTCCATGCAGATGGACTACGCCTGGCGGGAAGGGCTCCTCATCCCCATGGACAAGCAACAAGTCGAAGACTTCCGCCCGGCCACCGACCTGATCGTGGCGGACAAAGGCGGCCTCGTGTACGAACCGGAGATCGGCTGGTACGACAACGTCGCCGAATACGATTTCGTTTCGATGTATCCCACCGTCATGGTCCGCCACAACATTTCGCCGGAAACCGTCAACTGCCCTTGCTGCCCCGAGAACAAAGTCCCGGAGATCGGCCACCACCTCTGCAAAAAGCGGCGAGGCATCGTCCCCAACGTCCTGACCCCGATCCTGATCAAGCGGGCCCGGTACAAGGAACTTTCCAAGACGGACCACCCGATGAAGGACGTCTACAAGAAGCGCGCCGCCGTCTTCAAGTGGTGCCTCGTGACCTGCTTCGGTTATTTGGGTTTTAAGAACGCGCGCTTCGGTAAGATCGAGGCCCACGAATGCGTCAAGACCTGGGGACGGGAGGTGCTGCTGCAAGCCAAGGAGGTGGTGGAAGGTTTGGGGTACCACATCCTCCACGGCTTCGTGGACTGCCTATGGGTGCAGGGCCATCCGGGAATGGATTACGAAGGCGTGCGGAAGGCCGTCGAAGAACGCACCGGCTGCCCGGTGGGACTCGAAGGCGTCTACAAGTGGCTCCGCTTCTGCCCGTCGAAGACGGACCCGCTCTCCGGCATCCCCAACCGCTACTTCGGCGCTTTCACCGACGGAACGACCAAAGTCCGCGGCCTCGCCCTCCGCCGCCGGGACACGCCGGAGCTGTTGAAACGGATGCAACTGGACCTGATCCGACGGATGGCCCAAATGCCCGACGTCGCCGCCTGCCGGAGCCTTCAAAAAGAGTTGGAGGAGATCGTCGAGGAATACCGCTACCGCTTGAAGGAAGGCCGCGTCACCGCCCGGGACCTGGCCGTCACGTTCCGCCTGTCGAAGAACCCGGAGGAATACGTCCACGACACCCTTTCCACCATCGCCGCCAAACGACTCCGCGCCGGCGGCGTCGACCTGCACCCCGGAGAGACGCTGCAATACGTGATCGTCTCCTCCGGCGACAAGATTAAGGAACTTCGTTCCATCCCCCTGGCCTTGATCGACGAAGCCCTGGAATACGACGCGGCTAAATATTTGGAGCTGATGGGGCGGGCGGAGAAGGAAATCCTGGATGGGCTTTGGAAAAGGCCCGGCGGGGTTATTGGAACCGCCCTTTCCCCCGGCAAAGCCGGAAAGGACGGCGGAGCCGCCGTCCCCCTCGACCTTTTTTCGAGCTATTGATGCCTCACTACTGTCCCAACGTTGAAACTTGGATTCTCTGAAAATGCTCGTAATACAAAGGGTTTCATAAGAAAATGACCGTAATCGATTTCAAGTCCATGTTAGCATTAGGCCATTTCCCATCGGAGGAATTGGCCTATGAACAGCGGACGGACCCTCTTTGCCCAAGTTATGGATTTCCTTCCCCTGCACGAATTTCGAAAGTGCGTTCGCCGCTATCGCGGC
>PMLF01000085.1:0-3279 GCA_003158755.1 Elusimicrobiota bacterium
AAAGGCTTGGTCACGTAGTCGTCCCCGCCCAGTTCGAACCCCAGGACTTTGCTCACCGCCTCTTCCCGGCTCGTCAGGAAGATGATCGGAATGGCCTTCCACTCCGGCGTCTCCTTCAATTTCCGGCATAAATCGAAACCGCTCATGCCGGGCATCTTGACGTCCAGGAGGATCAGGTCCGGCGTTCCCCGCCGGAGCTCCGCCAGCGCGTCCTCGGCCGAGTCCGCCTGCCGCGCCCGCCAGCCTTCCCGTTCCACGAGTTTCCGCACCGACGTCGCCAGCGTCCGGTCGTCGTCCACGATCAGGATGGATTCATTCACGAGGCAGCCTCACGGTGAAAACGGTCCGGCCCGGAACGCTTTCGACGGAGATCGACCCGCCGTGGGCTTCCGCGATCCCTTTCGCGATGGCAAGGCCCAGGCCCGAACCTTCCTTGCGCGCCGCTTCGCCGCCGGCGGCGCGGGAAAACTTTGTGAAAAGACGGTGTTCCAGTTCCGGCGCGA
The DNA here is from genome assembly GCA_003158755.1 of Elusimicrobiota bacterium. Classification (GTDB taxonomy): domain Bacteria; phylum Elusimicrobiota; class Elusimicrobia; order FEN-1173; family FEN-1173; genus FEN-1173. Next base: position 504 of record PMLF01000085.1, read on the forward strand.
GGCCCGGCCCCGTGTCTTCCACCCGGACGGTCGCGAAGTTGCCGTCCAGCCCCGTGCGGACGATGACGCTTCCTTTATCGGTGAATTTAACGGCGTTCCCCACCAGGTTTCCCAGGACGCGTTCGATCTTGGTTTCGTCCAAGGAGAGGGGCGGCGGCGCGGCTTCCATGACGTGTTCCAATAGAAGCCCCTTTCTCGCCGCTTCGGGGGCGTGTGCCGCCGCCACGCGGTCCACGACCTCCTCGAGCCGAACCCTTTTTCGGTTCAGGACCAGCCCCGATTCGATCTTGGCCACCTCTAAAATGGAAGTGATGAGGTTGCTTAAATTCTCCGCTTTCCGACGGACGACGGCGAGCTGCTCGTCCCTGGCCGAACGGTCGTCGGTGCGGGCGGCTTCGGCGGCGGCGAGGATGCCGGCCAGGGGGCTCTTCAAATCGTGGGTCACGCCGTTGACGAAGTCCCGCTTCATCTCATCGAGCTCTTTCAGCCGGGCGGCCATGCGGTTGACCTCCGTCGCCAGGAGGCCGATTTCGTCCCTTCGCCCGACGGGGATGACGTGGGTCAAGGTCCCCCGGCCGATGGCCCGGGCGCCGGAGACCACGTCCTCCAGGGGCTTGATGAGGACCCCGGTCAAAAGGAAGGTGGCGAAAAATCCCAACGCGATGATCGGCAAGGAATGCCTCCACACCCGCCAGCGGGCGGCGGTCATTTCCCGGGACAGGCGTTCCTTGAGGGCGGCGCCGTCGAAAACGATCCGCGCCGCGCCCAAAGGCAGACCATCCAGGGTGACGGGCGTGTCCACCGTCAGCCGTCCGCCCGATTCCTCTTGCCGGGGGGCCCGGAGCCCCGCCAACTCCCGGCGCAGGTTTTCCCCGGCGTTTTCGCCCACCCGCTCGACGGAGGTGTGGCCCACGACCTTCCCCTCCTTGTCAACGCAGAAGGCCTCCAGGATTTCCGGCGAGGACTTAAGCCGCCTCAAGTAGTTGGCCGCCTGAAGGTCCTGCTGGGAGAAAATGGTGCCCCGGCAAACCTCCGCCAGTCCCGCGGCCCGCTTCAAGGCGTCCTCGTCCCGTTCCCGCGCCAGGGCGCGGGTGGCGCTGCGGGCCAGCACCGCCGAGAGGCTCCCCACCGCCAAGAGCAGGAGCCCGGAGAAGACGAGCGCGATCTTAAGTTTTAAAGACAAGGTTTCCGAACCTTAAACTTGAAGGGTCTTCCCGCACGCCGAGCAAAACGGGAAGTGCAGGAAGTTCCGGCGGCCGCAGGCGGCGCATTTCCCGAAGAGCGTCAGGCCGCAATGGGCGCAGAAGTCGGGGGCGTCGTCCACCGATCGGACCTCGACGGCCTGCCGCACCCCGGGGGACCACTTGTTGAGGAGGAAGTCTTTCTCGCAGGACGGGCACGCGTGGGATTTGTAGGCCCGGAACGCCGTCTCCTCCTTGATCGTCTTGGCACGTTCCTGCGTCGAAGCCTGAAGCTCCGCGCGCTTCCGGTCGAGGTAGCGGCCGAGCTGTTTGATGAGGTAGTACCCGGCCAGGAAGGAGAGGAGCGCCCCCACCGCCAAACGGATGTAGCCGCCGAAGCTGGGCAGGTAGGGCACGAGCCCGACGAAAAAGGCGTAGAGCGAAAACAGGATGTACCCCCACGCCAGCGGCCAAAAGCGGCTCTTGCGGGCTTTCACGAACAAGAAAATCCCCAAGCCCAGCAAGGGCCCGACGAAACCCAGCCGGGCGAAGAAGACCTTCAACGCGTAAATCTTTTGCGCCCGGCTAAAATTCTTTTCCGCCTCCTGTTCCAGACGCTCCTTTTCCGCCGATAATTCGCTTTGCTTCTTGAGGAACGGCTGTTTGGCCGTCTCGATCCCCTCCATCTTCGTCCGCCAGCCGTCCTCGGCCTTGCGGAAATCGTCGAGCGCGCGGGCGCGCTCCCGCACTTTAGCGTCGTCTTCGCCGGAACCCACCGCCGCGCGGGCTTGAATCCAATCGTTGAAAGACTGCTTCTCCCGCGCGGACTGCCTCTGGACGACATTGAGGGACCGTCGGAAAGCCTCCTCCTGCGCGTCCAAATCGCCGATCCGCCGTTCCAATGCCGATTCCTGATTCTCGAGAGCCAGGAGGGCGGGCTTGTTCTGGAAGGAATCGCTGTCCGGAGACTTCCACAGACGATCGAAATCCCCCAGCATCTTATTCCCCAGAGCGCTCAAAAACCCGCCCAAGGACAACGCCACGATCACCAACAGAAAATTCGAAACCCGTTCCATCCGCCGCAAAGAGCCTTTATAGGACACGGTTTGCCCTCCCTTTTTGCCCGCAAAAATTTACACCTCATTTACATTTCGTTAAGGCCTTCTTAATCCCTCATTTGCATAATTGAAGCATATGAAAGCCTCCCTCCCCAAAAAATCCCTTTCTCTTTTCCTGGCGGGATCCATATTATTCACCCAAACTCCTTCCTCCCGCGCGGCCGATCCGGGCTTCTGGGCCGATCGACGGAAAGCCGTCCGCGGCGGAAACACCGGATCGACGATGGCCGCCCTGCCGTCGGCGTCGCCCCAAGCTCTCCTCTCCCAATTTCCGACGATCACCCAAGGCCTGCCCGCCACGTTGTCTCCCTCCGTCGCCCGCGACCTGCCGGCGGGTTTCCTCAAAGCCCACACCGACCTCTTCTCCGCCCTTTCCGGCCCCTACGGCACGATCCGAAAAATTTCCCTACCGGCTAAACTTTCCGCCGATTCCCCCGTCGTAGTCCACATCCAGGACGTCCACCAAAACGAAGAGGC
>PMLF01000085.1:3301-4039 GCA_003158755.1 Elusimicrobiota bacterium
CAAGATTTCCGGCCCCATCCACGCGGCGCTCACCGGCCCGAAGGCGTTCCCTTCCATTATAGGCATCGACGACCCGGCCCACTACGCCGCCAACGTGGAGGCATATAGGAAGTCCTCCCCGCTTCAGGCCAAGGCGAAGGAAGAATTGTCGGCCCGCAAGGCGGACCTGGATCGACGGAAAGCGTCGGTCTACTCCCCGGCCCTCCGGGAATTCGACCAAAAGATCGCCGCCTACCTCCAGGGAACGACGAAGCTGGGCGATTACGTCAAAGCCCTGACGTCGCCCCCGATGGGCCGGCCCCAGGGCCAAGCCGCCCTGTTCTTGGAAGCGCTGAAAATNNGGCCAAGTCCGCTACGCCGATTTCTACAAGTCCCTCCAAACCCTCTGCCGGAAAAATGGCCTCGATCCCAAGACCTACCCGTCCATGGACGAATACATCCGTTACGTCCTCCTATCGGACCGCATCGAGGCCTCGGCGCTCTTTGATGAGCTGTCGGCCCTGGAAAAATCCGCCTACGCCCGCCTGGCCAAACCGCCGGAGGAGAACGCCCTAGTAGCCCAAGCCCGCCGCCTGCACCTGACCGCCCGCCTGATCGATTTCGCCCTAACGCCCGTCGAGTGGAAGGAATACGATGTAATGAATCGTCACCCCGGCGAAAGCCGGGGTCCAGGATTTGAAACGGACCTTTCTTCCTTTGAGGCCTTCTACCAAGAAGCCCAATCCCGCGACCAAGCGA
>PMLF01000035.1 GCA_003158755.1 Elusimicrobiota bacterium
TGATCTTTGCCTACCACGGCTATCCCTGGCTCATCCACCGTCTGACCTATCGTCGGACCAACCACGACAACATCCACGTCCGGGGGTATAAGGAGGAAGGAACGACCACGACGCCTTTCGACATGGTGGTGCGGAACGACCTCGACCGATTCCATCTCGCGGGAGACGTCGTTGCCCGGGTCCCGAGCCTAAGTTCGCGGGGCGCACACCTCGCGCAGATCATCCGCGATAAGCTAATCGAACACAAAGCGTACATCCGAGAGCGCGGGGACGACCTTCCGGAGATCCGAAATTGGCGATGGGGTTTGGGCGGGAAAAGGAGCGGTTAAACCATGAGCGAATCACTCGCGTCCGTCGGTTTCATCGGTTTGGGGATCATGGGCATGCCCATGGCGGGCCATTTGGCCCGGGCGGGACATCCGGTGACGGTATTCAACCGCACGCTCTCCAAAGCGGAGGGAGCCCGCTCCTTCGGAGCCCGCGTGGCCGGAAATCCACGGGACTTGGCTTCCGGATGCAGATATTTAATCACGATGGTCACCGACGGAGACGCGATTCGGGGGATGATGGAGGGGGCGGACGGATTATTGTCGACGGAGAAGCGGGATTTGACCTGGATTCAGATGAGCACGATCGACGTTCCTTCCACCCGAGAATTTGCGGAGGCGGCGGAGAAGAAAGGCTGGTCGTTCCTGGATTGCCCCGTCACGGGAAGCAAGAAGCAGGTGGAGGCGGCCGAGCTTATCCTGCTGACCGGAGGAGAGCCGAAAGTCCTCGAGGATTGCCGGCCCCTCCTCCTCCGCCTGGGAAAAGCGGTGGTCCACGCGGGAGGCGTGGGGGCCGGCACGGCCCTCAAGCTTTGCATGAACTTGGTCGTGGCGCAGATGACCACGGCCCTGGCCGAAGCCGCCGCCCTCGCGACGGCCGAAGGGATCGATCCCGCGAAAGTGTTCGAGGTGATCAAGCAAAGCCCCGCTTTGGATTGCGGCTATTTCCGGATCAAGGAGGAGGCGGTCTTGAAAAGGAATTTCACGCCCGCCTTCTCCCTCGTCAACATGCTTAAGGACGTACGATTCATGACGGCCGAGGCCGGTCGGCGGGGTTTGCCCCTGCCGGTGACGAGCGCCGTCCAGTCGGTGATGGAGAAGTCCCTGTCCGAAGGCCACGGACCGGATGATTTGATGTCCGTCTATCTGACGCTGCGCCGGGGGCGGAAAGAGTAGCGGAGGGTTCAGTCGGCGGTTTCGGGGTCCATCCAGCGGTACCCCACGTTCTCAACGGTTTGAATGCAGTCCCCGAGGGGGCTCAGCTTCCGACGGAGGGATTTGACGTGGGTGTCCACCGTGCGAGTGGTACCGGTGAATTCTTTCTGGCAGGCCTGTGAATATCCTTAACCCATTGCGGTTCAAATATAGAACGGTGTCATTGCGAGGAGTGATTTTTCGACGAAGCAATCGCCTTCGCCTCTTTTCAAAGCGGTTGCTTCGTCGCTTCGCCTCTCGCAACGACGATTGTTGCCGTTGATTGAATGGTATTGGGGTTAACCCGAGGCTATTTCCCTTTTATGACGATCCTCCAGGGGTGGATTCCCCGGCGGGTTAGAGCTTCCGCCGTTTTTTTCCCCAAGACGTGACAGATTACGTGCTCGGGAATGTTTTCATAATTCCCGAGGAAAGCGTCCACCGTCGAAGGAGATGTGAAAACGATGCCCGAATAGAGGGACAAATCCAACGGCGGCGGAGTCAATTTATCCGTCCGGTAGAAGACGATGGGGTGGACGTTAGGAAGGTCGTGGATGGTGTTTCGAGAGAGATTTGAGCATGGGTAGAGGATCGCGCGGTCTTTTCGTTTCATGAGAGCTTCGGCCAGGGAATCGGAGTCCTCTTCTTCTCCACAGATCTCTGCGACAACTCCTTTAGCTTGCGCGGCGTCGGCCGTTGCCCGTCCGATGGCGAGGACCTTTTGGCCTTTAACCGCGAACCGAGAAAAATACGCTTCCACTGCCGGGCGGCTTGTGAAGAGGACCGCGTCGTAGTCCGCCGGGTCGATGGCCGGCGGTTTGACGGAAATGTTTCGTATGAATGGGACGTGGTCCAAGGGGTCGGAGAAATCCGCCCGGGACGGATCGAGTCCTGTGTAGAGGATCCGTTTTCCCGAAAGCGCGTCCGGAATGGGGACCGGCCAGTCCCGGCCGTGAGAGAGCCGTGCATCGATTTTTCGGAACAACCCCCTGACCTCCGCCCGATCGGAGCGGCATACCACGGCGAGCTTTCCCTGAAGCGGGTGCGGAGAAAAGGATAACGTCCTTGCGGGGTGGTCGGTCAGTCCCAGGCGCTTCAAGGCGCAGGAAGCCACGATCAAGGCGTCGAGGGAGCCGGTGTCCAACCGTTGAAGGCGTTCGTGGATGGTTCCCCGAACGCCGACGGCCGATACGTCCGGCCGCGCGGATTTGAGTTGGGACAATCTTGCGGGGGAGCTGGTCCCCACCCGCGCGCCGGCGGGCAATTCCTCCAATGTCTTCCCGTCCCTCGTCACGAGGGAATCCGATGGGTCCAACCCTTCCGTAAGGGCCGCTAAGGCCAATCCGTCGCCCAGTGGAATAGGCAAGTCCTTGGCCGAATGAACGGCGGCGTCGGCTTCCCTCCGCAAAATCAGTTCGTCCAACGTGTCGGTGAATATGTCCGCCCGAGGGTTGGTGAGGAGAGAGATGTTCGGATTCTTGTCCCCGAAAGTGTTCAAAAAAACGGTTTTGTACGGGACCTCGGGAAAAGAGGCCATGACTTCCTCGACCTGGCGCCGTGCCAAGGGGCTGGACCGCGAAGCGATTTTGAGAGGATTCATGGATTCTTCTTGGCGTGATCCCACATGGTTTCCGCGGCGGTTTCGCCCAGGCGGACGCAGTCCGGAAGGCCGATCCCGTCCAACCCGTTCCCCGCCAAAGTCAGGCCCGGATGGCGGGCGAGGCGTTCATTGAGACGGGCCATTCTATCTAGGTGACCCACTCGGTAGCGTGGCATGGAGGCGGAGAATCTCCGTACGGAGGTCCAAAGGGGCGGGGCTTGGATGCCCAGGAAATCCCTCAAGTCGCGGCGGACGGACTCGATCCAGTCGCCGTCCTTTTGTGAGACGCCGCCTTGAAACGCCCGGAGGAGAACGAACCCTTCGGGCGCCCGGTGAGGGAATTTGACGTTGGCGAAGCTGCATCCGGATAATGACCGATTCTCGCGGGAAGGGACCACGAACCCGAACCCGTCCAAGGGATGAGACACGTCTTCCCGGCGGTAAGCCAGATGGAGGGTGACCGCGTCCCCGTAGGGAACGGAATCCAGGAGGGAAGCCGCCTCCGGGTCCGTCGAGGCTGCGAGATCACGGGCTTTCGGGGCCGGAATCGCCAGGCAGACGGCGTCGGTTTGAAACGGGCCGTCTTGAACGGAGAGCTCCCACCCGTTGCCGGAGGGCCGGAGCCCGTCGACGGTTGTTCGAAGGCGCAACGCGTCCGATGGCAGCGCGGCGACGAGGGCGTCCACCATTTTGGAGAGCCCGCCTTTGAGCGTGGCGAAGAGGCTGTATCTAGGACCGCTGACGCCCCGGTTCAAGCCGCGACGAATTTTCCGTTCGGCCAAGAGTCCGCGGATGACGCTGCCGTAGCGTTTCTCCAATTCCAGAAATCGAGGGAAAGTCGCCCGTAGGCTCAACTCCTCCGGATCGGCGGAATATATTCCCGCGACCATGGGCTGGGCCGCGCGCTCCAGGGCTTCGACCCCCAGCCTCCGACGGACGAAATCGGCCAGGCTGATGTCGCCTCCGTTTTTCAGGACGCGGGGAAGGAGCATCTCCATCGCCATGCGAAGTTTTCCGCCCCAGGAAAAAAGCGGCGTAGTGACGAGGGGAAGCAGTCGGGTCGGCGCCAGGAGATAAAACCCTTCCGGTGTTTCGTGGAGACGTCCGTGGTGGACGATGAAACTTTTTTGGTGGAGGGGGTTGGTCCCGACGATATCGTCCCCCAGCCCCAACCGTCGACAGAGGTTCAAGGCCGCGGGTTTCTCCGTCAAGTAGCAGTCGGGGCCCTCTTCCCAAAGGAAACCGTCCCGGGTCCGAGAGGAGACGACGCCTCCCGCGCGATCCGAGGAGTCGAAGACCCGGATGACGGCGGGCCGGTCTTCTTTCCGGGAAAGTTCCGACAGCCGGTGGGCGCAGGCCAGACCGCTGGCGCCCGCGCCGACGACCGCGAAGACGGGGGTGCGGCTCACGCCGGAAACTCTTCGATCCGTCGAGCGAGATGATCCACCAGAAGAGGGTGATCCCCGGCGGCGCGGGACCGGTGGTAGCGGAAGCCGCGCTTTTCGACGAGGGCGCGTGCTTTGCCGTCCAAGTCGAAGAGGACTTCGCGGTGGTCCAGGGCGAATCCGAGCGGAATGAAAAAGACATCGGACCCCGGATCGGCGGAAAGGCCGGCGACGGCGTTTTCGAGGGTGGGTTCCAGCCAGGCTTCGGAGGGATCGCCGCTCCGGCTTTGAAAGGCGAGCGTTCCTTCGGACCGGCCGAAGCTTTTGAGCAGGGCCTCGGCCGCGCGGCCCAAGGCCGCCGCGTATTCTTTTCCTTCGACGACGGGCAGGCTGTGAGCGGTGAAGATCCATCGAGAGGCGTTCCGACGGACCTCGGGCCAGGGGGCGACGACCTCTTTCATCCGCTCGGCGACGGCGAACAAATGGGCGGGGTCTTCTCCCCAGGCGTCGAGAATCTTCACTTTCGGCCCCGACCCGAGCGAGTGAAATTGAATCGTCCGGGCGTATCGCTCCAGCATGGGTCCGGTGGCGAAGGGAGACAAGACCAGAGCGGAGGCTTCTCGAATTCCGTCGGCGGCCATGCGGGCCAACGCTTCTTTGAGGGAGGGTTTCCCGAAAAGCATTCCCATATAAAACGGTCGGTCGGTTTTCAACTGGCTTTTGAAATCTTCCGCCCAGCGCGCGGCCATCTCGGGAAAGAACAGCCCGTTCTCGCCGGTTTCGTATTGTCGGATGACTTCTTCCACTCGGCGGGTCGGTATTGGCCGGCCGTGGAAGACTTCCTTGATGAACGGTTTCACGTCGTCCCGGTTCGACGGGCCGCCATACCCGGTCAGAAGCACCGCTTTATCCACGGCTCAATTCCTTAACCGTGTCGACGGCATAACGGACGTTTTCCTCCGGCGTCTCTTTCATAATCCCGTGGCCCAGGTTGAAGATGTGGCCCGGGCGACCGCCGGCCTCCTTGAGGATCCTCGCGATCTCCCGCCGGATTACCGGACGCTCGGCCAAGAGGATCATGGGATCCAGGTTACCCATGACCGCCGTATTCCCCAGTCGTTTTCGCGCTTCGTCCAGGGGAACCCTCCAGTCGAGGCCGATCACGGTTCCTCCGGCTTGTTGCATCAGCTCCAAGAGGCCTCCCGTTTCCGTTCCGAAGTGGATCAGGGGAATCCGAGATTTTATTTTCCGAAAGACGGCCCGGCTGTGGGGAAGGACGTAGCGGACGTAATCGGCCGGAGAAAGGACACCGACCCAACTGTCGAACATTTGGAGGGCGTCGGCGCCCGCCTCCGCCTGAAGATCAAGGAATTCCCGCAATCGGTCGGATAGGAGGCTCAAGAGGCGGTTCCAAGCTTGGGGATAGGCGTACATGAACATTTTTGCGGCGGCGCAACGGCCCGGACCTTGGCCTTCGATCAGGTAGGCCGCCAAGGTGAAGGGGGCGCCGGAAAAGCCGATGAGCGGTATGTCGGAGGGGAGCGCGGCCCGGGTGCGGCGCACGGCCTCCAAAACGTAGCCCAAGGATTCTTCGACGGAGAAATTCTCCAGGCGGTCCACGTCCTTGGGCGTGCGGAGGGCGGGGTAAATCTTCGGTCCTCCGGTAGGATAGGAAAGAGAAAGTCCGAGGGGTTCGGCCGGAAGCAATAAGTCGGAAAACAAGATCGCCGCGTCCACGCCGAGCCGATCGACGGCCTCCGCCGTGATCTCCGCCACGAGGTCGGGCCGGCGGCAGAGTTCGAGCATCGAATGATGTTTTCGCCGCTCCCGGTAGCAGGCCATGTAGCGCCCGGCTTGCCGCATGAACCAGACAGGCGTGCGGGGCGTCTTTTCAAGACGGCAGGCTTTTAGAAACAAAGACGAATTGATGGGAAGTACTTTCATCAGGCGTAGGAGTGGAGTCCGCTGAGGAGATAGTTCACTCCGAAATAGGTGAAGAGCACGACGGCGAACCCACCGACCATCAGCCAGGCGAAGGGACGTCCGCGCCAGTTCCGCATGCGCCGCAGATGCAGGGCTCCGGCGTAGGTGAGCCAGGTGATGAGGGCCCAGGTCTCCTTGGGGTCCCAGGACCAATAGCTCCCCCAGGCGGAGTTGGCCCACACGGCTCCGGTGGCGATCCCCAGGGTCAAAAGGCAAAAGCCCAAAGCGCCGGAGCGGTAAAGGAATAAGTCGAGGGAAGTTCCGTCGAACGGATTTCCCGGATTTGCCGTCTTGACCAGGAACGCGACGGCGCCCACGAACCCCAGCGTGAAAGCCGCATAGCCCAGCATGGTGGTTGCGACGTGGATGAGAAGCCAATTGGATTGGAGAGCCGGAACCAACGGCTCGACGGTGGAATCCAGGAGGGACGCCGCGCCGAGGCCCAGGAGGGTGAAGGCCGCCACCCAGGGGGCGAGTCCTTCGGTGGATTTGAACCAAGCGGCCAGGACGATCCCGTAGACGGTGGATACGCCCCACACGAGGAACATCAGGGATTCATACTGGTTGGAGAGGGGCCAGTGGCCGGACGTCACCGTCCGATGGACCAAGGTCACGGACAAGGCCATCCAGGCCAGCACCAAAAGGATCAACCCGGGGCGATACCGTCGAAGGGAAGGAAAAAGGAAAGCGCCCGCTCCCGCGGCGTAGGAAGCCAGAAAAAGCGAAAAATCAATTTTAAATCCCCAATGGCTCATAGTTCGAATTCCCTCCTTTGCAAAAAGGACCAGGCCACGCCCACCGTCAAAACCAGGAATCCCAGGTACACCAGCCACACGGTGGGGTCTTTCGACACCTGCAGCGTGGAAAACTCGGGATCCTTGGGATCGTAGCCCGACTGAAAAAATCGGAATCCTCGCCAGGCGGCGGGGGTGTTGACTCGGACGGTTTTCACGGCGACTTCGCGGCCGTTCTCTTCGAAGGATAAGAGGCTCTCAAATTGTTTAATCCTCCCCGCCTGGAAGGCGTAGGAGAAGCGGACGTCGGAATCCGCGCGGTCGGCGTGGATGTCCCCGAACCGCGCGAAAACGAAGCGGCGATGTTCCTTCCCTTTATCGGTGACTCGCAACTCCACGGCGGGGTTCTCGGGGGAATCGTCCAGGGACGAAGGCCCGTTCTCTCCCATGACGAAATGGGGATAAAACCGCACCGGGGTCACGGTGACGCCCGCCTTTGGGAAGGAGATCGGTTTTCCGATCTCGATGGCCGCTTCTTCCCGGAGGTCTCCCGCCATGTTATCGACGGACAGGAGGTGGGAGTCCGGGTTCCAATAATCAACGTGGAAATCCTTGAGCCGGACCGAAAAGGGCAGGGGCGAGGCGGTCCCGTCGTCCCGATCAAAGGACGCCCGGTCCTGCCCGATCCGAAGTGGGAGGATACCGCTCTGGGAGGTGATTCCCCTCAGGGCCCCCCCCGCGAAAAGGAGGAGCATGGCCAGGTGGGAGACGATGACGGCGGGACGTTTTTTGGATTTCTCCCAACGGACAAAGGTGCACGCGGTGAAATTGATGGCGGTCAGCGTCAGTCCCCAGGTGAAAAGAGGGCTCCGGAAAAGGTCGTTCAAACGCAGGGCGAGCAGCCCTCCCCCGAACAGAGACCCGAAGAGCTCGTGATATTTTTCCAGGGGAGCGTTCTGAGGGATGACCCCGCCCAGGACGCAAAGAACCAGGACGTAGCTCAAAAGGACGAAGAAGAGTTTTTGGGAACCGAGGAATTCGAGGAATCTTTTGGGCATGAGGGTCAGTAGAGTTCCGCCCCGCCCTTGTGGCAGAGAGCGCATTGACCCGAGGCCTCGGCCCCGCCCACGTCCACGGGGTGCTTGAACTCGAAGCCCGCCGGAGATAGGAACGCTCCTTCTTTCCCCGTGCCCTGGGAGAGGAGGATGTGGCAGCTCCGGCAGTCCTTGGCGATAGTTTTACCGTCGGAAGACGCCAGGGAGCTCCCGTGGCAGCGGAAACAGCCCGGAAACTCCTCGTGCCCGATGTTGTCGGGATATCCTTTCCAGGCGACCTTCATTTCCGGGAAGAAGTTGTGGGAATAAATTCTTTGAACCTCAGCGGCGGCGGCCGCGACGTCGGAGGGCCGGGTTTTAAGTAAGTCGGGGTAGTTGGTCCGGTAGAAGTCCGTCAGCGATTTCTCGATGGACGCCAGCGCTGCGGGCGTGTCCGGGTAGTCCTGGTCCAGGGCTTTGACGGCTTCCCTCTTGATGAAGGGAAGCGACGCGGAAATTCGTCCCAAGGACAAAGCATCGTTGACCGTTTTATTGGGTGATCGATAATTGTGGCTGGGCCGGTTGTGGCAGTCCATGCAGTCCATGACGCGAACCTCGGCTTTGGCTTTCTCTTCGGGGCTCAAGGGGTTGTCGACGTTGTTGTACTCCGTCGCCTTTCCCGCGCGGTCAGTGGTTCGTACCCAGGCGATGTCCTGGCGCGTTCGGTCCCGGGCGATGTACTCCACTTTATTGGCGACGATCATGTGCCAGTGGATGCCCTCGGAGCGTTCTCCGGCCGAGCCGCCGCCGATGTTGACGAGGAGGGAGATCGGGTCGGCGGTGTTGTTCTCATCGGGAAGATAGTGGGCGTTCACCACTCGGCGGGCGCCGAAGAACTTCTCCGGCCAGTGGCATTCCTGGCAGGTCTCCCGGGCCGGACGCAAATTACGGATGGGCGTCTCGATGGGGCGGGGGACCTTGTTGGCCAATACGGCGTACACCTGGTAGGCCCCGGTGATTTTGGATTTGACGAACCATCCCGCACCGGGGCCGATGTGGCAGGCCACGCAGGCGACCCGGGCGTGGGAAGAGGATTGGTAGGCCGTATACTCGGGTTTCATCGTCTGGTGGCACAAAGTGCCGCAGAACTTAACGGACTCCGTCACTTGGTAGGCCTTATAAGTTCCGATGGAGGTCCCGATCAAAAAAAGGGTTCCGATGAAAATCCCGGCGAGGGCGGCGTTTCTTTCCGCCGGATTGGTTAGGTCCAGTCGGATCTCTTTGGGAAAGCGGGAGGATTCTCCCCGGGCATGACGTCGCCGTTCGCGCCAAGCGCCCGCCAGGATCAAGAGAAGCCCTAAGGAGAGAAAACCCGGAATCACGAGGTAGGTGACCAAGCCCTGATAGAGGGTGGATTGTCCGAGGACGAGGTCCAAAAGAAAAAGGATGAAAATCGCCGACGCCGCCAGGGCGGCGATCAGAGCGCCGACGGCCGAGAGGCCGTTGTAGAAAACGTCGGGCAGCCGCCTGCGGAAGATCACGGAAGTGGTTTCTCCTATTTCAATTAACGCGTCCGTATTCTATCTTTTCGATTCCAACAGGACGGGCTTGGGACGCCGGGAAATTTTCGGAAGCTCGGCGCCGAAGGCGGGAGTTTATTTGGTCGCGGGAGCCGTTGGGGCGGGGACCGATTTCTCCGGCGCGGCGGGTTTCGCCTTGGCCAGGGTCCGGACGTACCCCGTCACGCCCGCGATCTCCTTAGCGCTTAATTTTCCGGCGAAGGCGGGCATTTTCCCTTTCCCCTTCGACGTCGCGCCGTTCAGGTCCTCGTCTTTCTTGATTTGGACGGACTTGCTCGTGAGGTCCATGGCTGAGGGGTCCACTTTGAAGACTTTGGAGAGGGCCGCGTTCCCTTTCCCGTCCTTGCCGTGGCACATGACGCATTTCTGCTGATAAACCGTCTTGCCGGCGTCTTCCGCCCGAACCGAAACCACCGCCGCCAAAGAAACGAAAAGCCCGAAAAGAATTCCTTTTTTCATGTTCCTGTTCCTCCTTAATTTATTCCGGACATAACGGGAGGGAAGACCCTCGGCGCGTTTCCCGGGGAGTTCTCCCTCGCCGCCCGGAGCCACGCCGCGAACTCCAGGGTTTCCCCGGCCGCGATGACTTCCGCCCGGCCGATCTCGGAGCGGCGGCGCTCCCGGTTTTCCTGTACGACGACTTCCAAATCATCGATGTCGAAAAGATGCACGCCGGGGATCCGGCCCGCGCCCGGTTCCACGTCGCGGGGAACGGCCAGGTCCACGATGAGGAGCGGCCGGCCGGAACGCCGATCCATGGCGCGGGAAACCCCGTCCTCGGTTAAAATGCAATGGGGAGCGCCCGTCGATGAAAGGACCACGTCGGCGGCGGACACCTCCTCCAAAATCGCTTCGTAAGGCGCCGCCTGAGCGCCGAACTTGCTCGCCAGCTGACGGGCAGTTTCGAGGGTCCGGTTGAGGACCGTGAGGGAAATCCCTTCCCTTCGGCGGAAGAGGGACGCGGACAGTTCCGCCATTTTCCCGCCGCCGATGATGAGCACCCGCCGTCCGTCCAAGGACTTGAAGAGGCGTTCGGCCAGCGTGACCGCCAGGTTCGCGGTGGACGTGGGGCCTTCGGAGAGGCCGGTCTCGGCGCGCACGCGTTTCCCCGTCCGAAGGGCGCGCTGGAAAAGGACGTTGAGCATCCGCCCCGTCGTCCCCGCGGCCAAGGCGGCGTCATAGGACCGCTTGATCTGTCCCAGAATTTCGCGTTCGCCGACGGCGATGGATTCCAGGCCCGACGCCACGCGGAACAGGTGGGCGGCGGCGTCTTCTTCCTGCAAGGCGAAAAAGGCGGATGCGTCCTCCGGCGCGGCTCCCAGGGAGCGGCGGAGGAAGGCGCCCGCGGCGTCGGGGTCCGACGCGGCGGCGTAGATTTCCACCCGGTTGCAGGTGGACAGCGCCGCCGCTTCGCTCAGCAGGCCCGAAGCCGTGAGAGAACGAAGGAAATCCGGCAGGCGGGATTCGGCGATCGCCATTTTTTCCCGTTGCTCGACGGGGGCCGTTTTATAGGAAATCCCGATGGCCAGAAGGTTGTCCATATTAGAATCGGTACGAGCTCTGAACATAAACGGTGTGTACGTTGTACGGTTTGTAGAGCGTGTTCATGTTCAAGGGGCCGATGAAAGCGCCCGATCCGCTGACGGGCACTTCGGTGACGCCGTCGTACATGAAATCGTCCTTCACCTTCCACCGTTGGTATGAATACCCCAGACCCAACGAGAGGTCCTGCCTCACCTTGTAATCCAAGAAGGAATTCAGGGCGATGAGCGTGGAGGCGTCCGCGTGGTTGGGGTTCACGGGAACGAACGCGTTTCCGTCGTTACCGGTGGCTCCGCCGATCCCCACGGGGCTGGCGAAGCGCAATCTCGTTTTGTCCTTGGTGACGGACCCCGTCGTTTTTAGGTTCAATTTCTCAGGGATCAGGACCAAGCCCACCGTCAAGGCCGGCGTGTGGGATGTGTCCTGGGTCTTCAGTGTCCAGTTGCCGAAGGCGTCGAGGCCGTTGTAGGCGGGAAGGAAGGGGTTTCCGATGGTGGCCGTCCATTGACGGCTTTCCTGCCGGGTGTTGTAGAGCTCAAAGGTGTAGGAGGGGGAAATCGTCACTCGGCTCCCCAAAGAATAATCCAAGTCCGCCGAAACGGTTTGATGGTCGCCTTTCTGAAGGCCGAACAGGGAGGCGGGATACTTGTCCACTCCATAGATGTATTCCAGGCTCGCCGCGAGGTTGTCCGTGGGGTCCACCGTGGCCATGGCCACGGCCCGGCTGGTGTTTTTGGAGGCCGCGTAATACTTCCGCAACCAGGGCAACTCCCCGTCGGCCGCGGTGTAGTCCGGATAGTCGGTGCTCTTCAGCGACCGCTCCAGGGAAAGGCGCAGGGTTGTCCAGGAGAACTTTTGGGTGCTCATCCCAAGCTTATAGATGTTTTCGTTTTCCTTCTTGGCCGATCCGCCGTTGAAGTTGGAATGAATGTTCGCCGCCGACGCGCTGACCGACGTTCGGGCGGCCACGTCGTAGGCCGTCTCGAACTCCGTTTTCCGTTCGATCGAGCTGACGTACTCCGAGGTGACGGCCGCGGCGGTGGAACTGTCGGTGGTGGACCATTGCCCGGCCGCCAGGGAGAAGGCCGGCGTCCGGTTCAGCCGCTGGTCGTAGCGGTAGTCCGCCTTGACGTGGAGCTTCTTCGCCGGTTCGCTGGTGAACCGGAAGTCGTAGAGGCCGGTGGTGACCTCGGCTCCCGCCTTGCTCCTCGGCAAGGGGTAGGGGTAGCCGGCCGTGGAGGTGTTGTTGCTCGGGGGGAGGAGATCGTCGTTCTGCTTCAACAGCCCCATGATCGCGTTGGCGGACAGCCGGGAGCGGAGCGGCAAGGCTTTGCTCGCCAAGGAGACCGAGAAGTGGTTTGCCATGTTGTCCGGCGCCAGGGCGTTGCGGCCCACGGCGGCCGCGGCGGCGGCGTCCGTCAGGCGGAAGGGATTGTCGTAGGAGACGGACCGGTAGGCGTTGTTAAACAGGGACAGCTCGTGGCGGACGCCGGCCGAAAATACCTTGCCGGTGTACTCCATGCCTTCCCGGGTCCGCGTGGTGTCGTAATTGATGGGTTCCGCGATCTCCACGAGCTGGGTGGTGCCGGGGGAGCCGAAAGTCGCGCCGTAAGGGCGAGTTCCCAATCGCTTTTCGTAGTTGATCCCAACGTCGACGGAGAGGTCCTCTTTCGGGGTCCAGGCCAGGGAGGCGTCGGCTTGGTCTCGTCGGAGTCGCAGGTCCGCCTTGCCGGCGGAACCCACCGCCGATCGGAGCAGGGAGGGCAGGGTGGTGGTCGAAGCGCTTTGCATGGTGGATTGGATGCTGTTGGGTATCGTCAGGTGATCCGTTCCGAACCCGCTGTATAGCGTCGACACGCCCTCGGCGAAGTTGTGGCCGAAGCGGCGGAGGCCCAGGTCGAACTTGTAAGTTCCGTAGGTCCCCCATTCCGTCCCCAAGTCCAAGTCCTCGGGCGTGCGGGCCGACAGTTTCATTTTGTAGAAGCGGTCTTCGCTCGGCGCGCTGAAAAGGTTGAGTTTAGTGTAGGCCCCGAAGGGGCTGCCGTCGCCGTAGTTGTATTCGCGAAACTTCGCGTTGTTCTGGTCGCCCATAAAGGAGGCGACTCCGACGGTGACGTCCCCCGAAACCGCCCACGAAGATCCGGGCGCGGTCGCGAGGGCCGCCAGGAGAAGGGAGAGAAGCGTCTGAAATTTTTTCATGGCCCCGTCCTCTTTATCGGGTGAAGCGTTCGCCCGAGGGATGGTTGCTGCCGTGGATGTTGGAATGGCAATTCAAGCACGCCTTGTAGATGGCCCGGGTACCGCTTCGTTGATAGGTGTTCGCTCCGGGGGTCGCCGGGTTGAGGGCGTAAAGCGTTCCCGGATGCTGGCTGCCGGAATGGCAGGATTGGCAGAGGAAAGGAACCTTTTCAACCAAGAGCTTCCCATGACTGGAGCCGTGAGGCGTGTGGCAGTTGTCGCAGTTCTCGGCCACGGGCCGGTGTTCCCACAGAAAGGGTCCCCGTTTTTCCGCGTGGCACTTGAAGCAGGTGTCGTTGACGGTGTTCTCCACCATTAGGTGGTCGCCCAACGTGCCGTGGGGATTATGGCAGTCGGAGCAGGTCATTTTGCCTTCGGGGATAGGATGGTGGCTGCTCTTCTTGATTTGGGCCTGGACGTCCTTATGGCACTGGAAGCAGACCTCCTCCGCGGCGGCTTTGGCCAGTACCTTGTCGTGTCCACCGTGTAGTGTGTGGCAGCTCAGGCAGGAAACCCCGTGGGTTTCATGGACGCCGCCCCTCCAGTGGGTTTGGTTTCCCTTGTCGTGGCACTTCAGGCAGAGGGCGCTGGCCTCCTCCGGCGGCATTTCTTTGGGGATGAGGATCGCGCGGAAACCGGGATTGGTTTTATCTCCGGCGGCCGCGGCGTGGAGCGAGCCGGGGCCATGGCAGGTCTCGCAGGATTCGGAGAAGGATATCTTCTTGGCCCGGGGCCACGCTTTTGCGTGGATGTTGTCCTTGAACCCGGCCTTATCGGCGTGGCAGGCGAGGCAAGCTTCCGCCCCGATCGACTCGGATTTCACGGTGTCGGTCGAAGCCCGGAGGGACGTCGCCGCGGCCAGGGCGGCGCCGATAAAAACAAGGGTTGAGACGGAAAATATATTCCTTTTCTCCGCTTCGTTCATTTCGACCTCTCCCTGACTTTCCTCGTTCCCTTGGATTTGTGAACGGGCACAACACCCCGTTAATACGTTTTAATGAGGTAGGAGTTTATGACAAATATCACGGAGCAACCGCAATAGTTCTTAGGCGTCATGGGTTTTCGGGGGGTCGTAGGCGCAACAGGGCTCTTCGGCCAGTTCCGAGCCGTGCGCATGATAGGCCCGGGCTCGGCAGCCGCCGCAGACGGCGTTGAAAGAACAGACGCCGCATTTCCCTTCGAGGAAGTCCGGGTTCCGTAGACGTTCGAACACGGGAGATTCTTCCCACACTTTCCGAAAACTTTCCCGTCGAAGGTCCCCGGCGTTGAGCGGCAGGTAGCCGCAGGGAAATACTTCACCCGTATGGGAAAGGAAGCACACGCCGCTTCCGGCCAGGCATCCCCGCGTGGTCTGATGCAGGGATTGGGGGGTAGAGCCTTTCGACTGCTGCCGGTCGTGGCTGGGGGGAAGTCCCCCTTTTTCCTTGGACATCTGACGTACGACGCGGAAATAGTGGGGCGCACAGGTGGCCTTGAGCTCGATCTTGTTCTCGAATTCCCGGTCGCAAAACCATTTCAACCAATGCTCATATTCGTCCGGCGGCAGGACGTCGGTGTCCGCCAACCGGACCCCGCAGCCGACGGGGACGAGCATGAATAAATGGAGAGCGTCTACGCCCATGGCGAGGCACCGTTGGTAGAGGGCGGGTAATTCATTAGCGTTGCGGCGTGTGACCGTCATGTTGATCTGGGTCCCGACCCCGGCGGCTTTGAGCCGCTGGAGTCCCGCCAGGGCTAGGCCAAAGTTCCCGGGACCGCGCAGTCGGTCGTGGGAGGCGGGTTCCGATCCGTCCAGGGAGACGCTGACCCGTGAAACGCCCACGTCGCGGATCCCCTTCGCGATCTCCTCGGTGACGAGGACGCCGTTGGTGGCCAGGGCCGTCCGGAACCCCAGGTCCCGGGCGGTTTCGGCCAGATAAAAAATGTCCTTGCGGAGGAGAGGCTCGCCGCCGGAAAAGACCAGGATGGGCTTGGCGTAGGAGGCGATGTCGGTGAGGATCTGGAGCGCTTCCACCGTTGATAGGTCGTCGGGGGTTACGGCGTCGGCCACGTCCAAACGGCGGCAATGGAGGCACCGGAGGTTGCACCCGGCGGTGGTTTCCCAGAACAGGAGCCGGGGAGGAGGGACGTGAGGTTTCCTCATTAAGAGAACGCTCTTCCGTATTGAAGGGGGGAATTGACCTTGTCGTGAAGCGTCCCGGCGGCGCGCAGGGGAAAATAGGGGTCCCGCAGGAATTCCCGGCCCAGGAAGACCACGTCGGCCTGCCCGGTGCGGAGGATGGTTTCGGCCTGGGCCGCTTGGGTGATCATTCCCACCGCGCCCGTGAGAACGCCGGCTTCCCGGCGGATCTTTTCGGCGAAGGGCGTTTGGAAGCCGGGGCCGACGGGGATCTTGGCGTCGGGCTTGGTTCCGCCGGAGGAGGCGTCCACCAAGTCCACTCCTTCCTTTTTCATCCGGCGCGCCAGTTCCACCGACGATTCCGCGTCCCAGCCTCCTTCCACCCAATCCGTGGCGGATATCCGGACCCACAACGGCAGGCGGTCCGGCCACCTTTTCCTCAGCGCCCGCGCCGTCTCCAATACGATCCGCATCCGGTTTTCCAGAGATCCCCCGTAATCATCGCGACGCTGGTTGGAAATGGGAGAAAGGAACTGGTGTAGGAGATAGCCGTGGGCGGCGTGCAGTTCGATGACGTCGAAGCCCGCGGCCAGGGCCCGTTCCGCCGCCCGTGCGAAGGCCTGGACGATCCCTCCGACGCCTTCCGGAGTCAACGCTTCCGGCGTCGGATACCCGTCGGCGAAAGGGAGGGGGCTGGGCGCCACGACGGGACGCCAGCCGCCTTGGGACGTTTCCAAAGGCGCGCCGCCTTCCCAGGGGCGGGCGGTCGAGGCTTTGCGTCCGGCGTGGGCCAGTTGGATTCCCGCCGCCGCCCCTTGGCTCCTGATGAAATCCGTGATCCGCTTGAGGGCCGGGACGTGGTCGTCTTTCCAAATTCCCAAATCGTGGGGACTGATGCGCCCTCGGGGTTCCACCGCCGAAGCTTCCGTGAACACGAGCCCGGCGCCTCCCACAGCGCGCGAGCCCAGATGGACCAGATGCCAATCGGCGGCAAACCCGTCCTCGCTGGAATACTGGCACATGGGCGAGACGACGACCCGGTTGCGCAAGGTCACGTCGCGGATCTTCAGGGGGTCCAATAGGAGGCTCACGGATGAATTTTACCTTTTGGCCGAGCGTAGAAGGACTCCCTTCAATGGTTGGAACCGGCGGCCTCCTCCGGCGTTCTCATAAATGCGGGAGAGAGGAATCAGGGAGAGTGTCATGGCCATAGAAATGCACCACAAAGGAACCAGAGCAACGATGGAATCTCCGTCCAAGGCCCCGGATCGCGAAGTCGTCATCACGCGCTTCCTCGACGCGCCGCGGGAGCGGGTGTTCCGGGCATGGACCGATCCCAGGCTGTTGTCGCGGTGGTGGGGTCCTCGGTCGTTTACGACCCCCACTTGCCAGATGGACCCCAGGGTGGGCGGCGCTTACCGCCTGGTCATGCGCTCGCCCGACGGAGTCTTGTATCCGATAAAAGGCGTCATTCGCGAGTTCGAGGCGCCCGACCTGCTGGCGTTTACCGCCGACCTTTCCGGGCACCCGGCCAAGTGGCATGACTTGATCCACAAACACATGAAAAAGGGATCGGCCCGGCCGGTTAAGGGACCTGTCTCCACCATCACGGCGATGTTTGAAGAGCAGGGCCGGCGGACGAGGCTGTCCGTCTGGAGCCTTCTGGAATCGGCCGAAATTCGGGACGCGTTCCTGAAGATCGGGGTGACCGAGGGATGGGAGGAGAGCCTGGACCGACTCGAAGAGCTGTTGAAGCGAAACGAATAACGGAACGGAGGAGTCTATGCCGAACGGAAATACGCCTTCCGCCGGGAAAACCGGCGGGAGGTACGTTGTGGCCGCCGGACGTATCGCCATGGGATTCCTTTTCGTCGTCACGGGGCTTAATGGATTCTTCAACTTCCTGCCGCCGCCTTCCGCGCCGATGCCGGAGGGGGCCGCGGCGTTCGCGGCGGCGCTGTTGAAGACGGGATACATGTTCCGGATGGTGATGGCGACTCAGCTCGTCGCGGGCGCATTGCTTCTGTCGAACCGCTTCGTGCCGCTGGCCCTGGCCCTGATCGCGCCGGTCGTCGTCAACATCGTCGCGTTCCACGTCTTCCTGGCGCCGTCGGGGCGCCCCATCGCCGCCGTGGTCCTGGTCTTGGAGGTTTTCTTGGCCTGGGCCTACCGGAAGGCTTACCGCTCCATGCTCGCCGCGCGGACGACGCCCGGAGGGGAATGAACGAGCGCTCCTTATTTAGGAGCGGGGGCGGAAGCG
Source organism: Elusimicrobiota bacterium (assembly GCA_003158755.1). Taxonomy (GTDB): domain Bacteria; phylum Elusimicrobiota; class Elusimicrobia; order FEN-1173; family FEN-1173; genus FEN-1173. Next base: position 17,717 of record PMLF01000035.1, read on the forward strand.
GGCGGTGCGGTGGGAGCCGCGGTTTCCGCTGGTTTTTCATCCCCGGCGCGGGGCTTGATCACTCCGTTCTTGACCGGGATCCACCAATAGCCTCCGCTCGTGATGAGGAGCCTCCACGTGTCTCCCGTTCCGGTGTCGAGCTTGACCACGACGGGGAGGGTGGAAGGGCCTTTTCCCGGTTCACCCTGAATGGTGCCTTGGAATAGCTGGTACTTGGCTTCCTCCGCGCGGGAAATTCCCGCCAGCGCGACCATCAAGAAACCCGCGAACAAGAGCCTTTTCATTATGTCCTCCTCATCGGCAGCCGAATGACCAAGCAATAAAGTTTATGCCGTCCAGCCAAAAATATCCATGCCGTACATTTCAGGGTTTGATTCGGTTATCGGGACAGAAAGGAAAAACAATGGTACCCGACGGCGGCCACCAGGAAAGCCGCCGGGATCGTCAAGATCCACCCCCAGACGATCTTGGCGGCCACTCCCCATTTTACCGCGGAGAAGCGTTGGACGGAGCCGACCCCCATGATGGCACCGGTGATGGTGTGGGTGGTGCTGACGGGGATTCCGAAGAACGCCGTTCCGATGAGCATGACGGCCCCGCCGAGCTCGGCGCTGAAGCCTCCCACGGGGCGCAGCTTGGCGATCTTCTGCCCCATGGTTTTCACGATCCGCCAGCCGCCGAACAGCGTTCCGACCCCGATGGAGCAGTAACAGCTGAAAATAACCCAAAAGGGAATGGGTGCTTCCATGGGGATGTGGTTCGACGAGATGAGCGGGAGACGACGTTTCGATGCGATAGAGCTGCATGCGGTCCATGGTGGCCTGAATGATGTCGATGACGTCGTCCAGCTCCTTGGCCAGGTCGTGGATGTCCTCCCGGTCGATGGGAGTTATGAAGGTGCGGTTGAGGCGGTCGATCACCTCGTGGGTCATCCGGTCGCCTTCGTGTTCGATCTCGCGAATTTGGGGAATGACCTCGCTGTCGAGCGACCAATGGCTCACCAATTCGCGGAAGGCCTTGGCGCCCTTGACCACGTTTTCGGACGCCTCTTCAAGGATGTCGAAAAACCCTTCATCTTTTGGAATGAAACTGAATCCCACGGGCGAGCCCCTCCCTTGAATGAAGAAAGCGAAACGGAACCATGGTGGTAAATGCAAATGAGGGTGTAAATAGGACGGTCTTATCCGGACGATATATCCCCATTTTTCCGTCGGGCATGCTATAATCCCGCCCTTATGGATCGCAGACTCGACGTTCGCAACGTAGCCATCATCGCCCACGT
>PMLF01000129.1 GCA_003158755.1 Elusimicrobiota bacterium
GTGCCCAGGTCGATGCCGATGATTTTTGCCATTGAGAATCCTCCTAACGAAAATAATAAGTTTTTATGATCGTCACCCCGGCGAAAGCCGGGGTCCAGGGGTAAAAACTGATTTCAAGAACCCGAACCACACACTGGATACCGGCTTTCGCCGGTATGACGACAATTTAATTAGCACTCTCTTTCTTCGACTGCTTGCAACTTACTTTAACGCGGGCCGCCCGCAAAAGGTTCCCGTTAAGCCGGTAGCCTTTTTGGAAGACACCCAGGATCCTGTGCTCTTCGCCTTCGTCGGAAACGGTCTCCACCGCCTCGTGGACGGAGTGGTTGAAGGGGCTCCCGATCTCGGACGGAACTTCTTCCAACCCTTCTTCCTTTACCACCCGCTTGAACTCTTTGTACAGCATGTCCAAACCCACGGTCACCGCTTTCAAATTGGCCCCTTTATGGGCCGCGGCTTCGGCCTGCTCCAAAACGTCAAGGATGGAGATCAAACTCCCGACAACCTCCTCCCGGCCCGACCGGCGCGCGTCGGACCTCTCCCGTTCGGCGCGTTTTCGGAAATTTTCAAACTCCGCTTTCAACCGCAAAAGTTGGTCGAAATAGTCCGCCGCCTGGGCTTTGGCTTCGTCCACGGACTGCTTGAGGATCGCCAGCTCCGACGTTTTTTCCTCGGCGGCCGCGCGGTCCAGTTCCGACGATTCCGAATTTTCGGTCATTTCTCCGTCATCCTTCCCAGCGCCTGGCTCACCAAGCGCGACACCGCGTCCACCACCGCCACCATGCGGGAGTATTCCATCCGCTTGGGTCCCAAAATACCCAAAAGCCCCACCGGGCGGCCGTTCACCACATAGGAAGACGACACCACGCTCATGTTCCGGAGGCCGGGGCTTTTGTTCTCGGCGCCGATGCGGACCATCACGCCTTTGGATTTCCCGCCGGGAGCGGTTTCCCCCATCTCCTTGGAAAGCATCTCGCCCAAATGGGTTTTCTCATCGAGCAGGTGGACTAGGGACCGCATCTCCTCCTGGTTCTGGAAGTCAGGAAGAGAAAAGAGAGACCCCGCGCCTTCCAAGTAAAAGTCGCCCTCGTTCGTCGAAAACGCTTCCCTGGCCAGCCGCCGCGCCATCTCCATCAAATCCATGTGCCGCTGGGTGATGCGGTCCACGTGGTCCATCAACGTGTCCCGCGCCTCGGAAAAAGGTTTTCCGCGCAGGTCCTCATTCAAAAGGGTCCGCAAATCTCCGAGGAACGCGGGCGGGACCGGGGAATCGAACGACACGATCCGGTGCTTGACCATCCCCGTGTCGGAAACGAGCACCGCCAGAATGCGTCGGGGTTCCAAGGGGATAAGCTCCACGTGCTGAAGCCGCGCTTTCTCCATTCCGGGAGTCCAGACGAAACCCGTGTATTTGGAAAGGGCCGAAAGGGTCTTAGAAGTGGACAGCATCAGGTCTTGAATCTCCTGCATGCGGGCCTTGTACTCCCGGTCCAGGCGCTCTTCCTCCAAACGGGCCAGGTGCTGGACGTCCATGATGGCGTCGACGTAAAAACGGTAGGCTTTGTCTGTGGGCACGCGCCCGGCCGAGGTGTGAGGGTGGCTTAGAAACCCCTCCTCCTCCAGCTCCGACATGACGTTTCGGAGGGTTGCCGGGGACAGGTCCAGGCGGTAGCCGGACGCCAAATGCGCCGACCCCACCGGTTTCCCCGTCTTGATGTATTCATGGATGACGGCCTGGAGGAGTTTGCGCTTCCGGTCTTCCTGATCGAATTCGGAGAGGATTCTCATTTTAGCACTCACTTTACCCGAGTGCTAACAGTATAACAAGGACCTCGAAACCTGTCAACGCGACAGAGGATCGCATGAAGATTTCATGGCGCACCTAAGGAGATTCCGCCGGGGACAACAAGTCTCGAAACAAGCGGTTCGACAACAACCATCCCCGCCGAGTGGGGAGGGCGCGGCCGTTTTTTAGGACGAGAAGGCCGTCGGCCTCATGGCGGCGGAGGACGCCTCCGTAGAGGACTTCTGCGCGGTCGGTGAGGAACGCGCCTTCGCGCGTCCGCAGGCCCAACATCAAGTTTTCTCCCACCCGCTCCGGCTCGGACAAACGGATGTTTTCGACGACGGGGCTGCGTCCCGCCTCGACGGCTTCCATGTACTCCGTCAGGTTTTCCGTGTTCTTGCGGCGAACACCATCTTGATACCAAGCGGCGGAAACCCCGGCGCCGAGACAGTCCTCGTTCCGCCAATATTTCAGGTTGTGTCGGCACTCGAACCCGGGACGGGCGAAATTTGAAATCTCGTAATGGGAGAACCCGGCGGATTCCATCCGGTCCGCCAGAAACTCGTACATGTCCGCCTGGAGGTCGTCGTCGGTCTCCAAACCCCGATGGCCGAAAGCGGTCTTCTCCTCAACGGTGAGGGCGTAGGCCGACAAATGCTCGGGGCCTAGGACCAGGACCTTCTCCAAGGTTTCCTTCCATTCATCCATCGTTTGGTCCGGCAGACCATAGAGGAGATCGACGTTCAGGTTTTTGAATCCGGCGGCGCGAGCGTCTTCCCAGGCTTTTTCGAAACGGGCCCAACCGTGCAGCCGCCCGAGGGCGGACAGGTGGCGGTCCTGGGCGGCCTGGAGGCCGACGCTCAGGCGGTTCACCCCGGCCTCCCGGAGCGTGGAAAAGAGTTCCCCTCCCGAATCTTCAGGGTTGCATTCGACGGTAATCTCCGCGCCGTCCGTAATTTTTATTCCATCTCGAAAGACCTCCGTTAGGACGCGCCACAATTCGTCCATCAGCACCGTCGGGGTCCCGCCGCCGAAATAGAGCGTGTCGATGGTCGTGGCCGGCAAGGATTGGATTTCTTTACCGAGGGCGGAGAGATAACGGGGGATGTCGTTCATACGGCCGGGGTACGCCGCGAAGGCGCAGAACCGGCATTTGACGCGGCAAAAGGGGATATGGACGTAAAGTCCGGGGAGAGATGTCATCGACAGAAAGTGTTGAAACAAAAAACCACGTTGGGCATCGCCGTTGCCGTCACCCCGGTGAAAACCGGGGTCCAGGAAATTCTTAAATCAAAGACACTGGATACCGGTTTTCCAGGTTGTGTCATAACATGTTTTGTCGTCATCCCGGACCTGATCCGGGATCCAGGTAGTTTTCTTTTCTTATAATTAAAGCTTTTTCTGGACCCCGTTTTTCAACGGGGTGACAAACCTCGCGCACTTCATTGGGAAGATACAGAAAGTTCATTGAATTGAAAACGGCCGCAAGGCCCGCAATTGCCCGGCGTTATGGGTAAAAAGGAAGAAAGTCAGATGAAGAAGATCAATGTCTTGATGTTCACGGTTCTGTTCGCATTAACCGCGGCCGCTTGCGACCGTTCGCCGCTTAGGATCCGCGCCAACACCGTAGTTTCGGATGGCGCGTCGGAAACGGCAGTCGACACGTCGTCGGCCACGGCAACCAAGAGCGATATCGCGTCAACAACGCAGACGGCGACCGGAACCTCAACCGTTGCAACCGCATCGGCGACTGCCACCGAGACCGTGATCGTCACCGCCACCCACACCGAGACGGCGACGGCTACACAGACCGTGGCAACTTCAACCGACACCGGCGTGAAGACGCAATCCGACACCGGTTCGGCGACGGCGACCCAAACATCGTCGGCAACGGCCACTTCGTATCTAGATATGCCAGGATGCACGCTTTGGCAAACACTCGATCTGTCGACATCGGGAAGCCGGGTCGGGCCGCTCACGGTTGCGACCAACGGTGGCGGTTCGGAGGTAGCAGTATTTGATGCGGCGACGAATACGGTGGTCGTGAGCCTTTATGCGCTCCTCGGTCGGCCGTTGAAGTCATACAGCATTCCGGTTGCCGTTCCAGCAACGCTGTCTTCTGGCGTCAAAATGGTCGGTGGAATAAACGATGATGTCGTAATTGCCATTCCAACTTCTTCGCCATCGGCCGACAACGGTTGGCTGTCCGACTATGATATTTATCATGTCACCATGAGCGATATCACGTTGGTTGCCCAGCCCAAGGGGGTAAAGTCGTTGGCGCTTGTTTCGGATGGTGCTTACGGTTTCTACTCGCTCGAGCTTATGCCGAACCAGGGTTTCAGCACGGTCTATTGCGACGACAGTAGTTCCAAGACGACTGATGTGTCGGCGGTATCGGTCAGGCCGCTTCTTTCCGCCGTCAAATCCGGATGGGCAGTCAGCGGCCAATTCGACTACATCGCTGACGCGGCAATGGTCGGCGCCGAGCTCAAGATGCTATTGTGGGGCGGGGCGTTGGACTGCACGAAGAGCTACTCGATCGCTCAGATCATCTCAGAAACGGTTCTGGACAACGGACAATATCTTGCTTTCGATTCGAAATCCCCGTCGCCGTTCTCGATCGTCAAAGACAAGCCGGAATCAGTGCTTGCTTGGAGCTTGTTGGCTTCGCAGAACGTGACCGGCATGTTTTGGGCTGACGAAACGGATACGGGAAACGGCGGCTATACTCGTTCTTTCCACATTTCGGTGTGGGACGGACAAGGAAAGCTGTCAGAGACCCCGGGCGACCCGACTTACGTCACCGATCGGTCGGCCGTCCTTGGCTGGAACGATAACATCGTTCAAGTCATTGAAGGATGGGACACCGATCCGTCGCAGGTCTCGCTGAATGTCGGCAAGGGAGACGGGACGTGGCAGTCGTACAAGCTCTACGAACACGACAAGGGTAAGTACGTGAAGTCCTTCGCCGGCAAGGATAAGCATTTCGTTATTCTTGACGGAATCGACATGGTCGATGGCACCTATGGCGCCTGGGCCAGCTTCGTCTACTGCAACTAGCAGTCCTTTCGCAAAACAAAATATCGGCGAGCGCAAGATGGATCAAACCGTCCTCTGCGCTCGCCTTCCCAATAAAGTTCGTGAATAACCTCATCCCTACCCTTCTCCTCGAATGAGGAGAAGGGGCTGGATACGACCTCCTCTCCTTAATCAAGGAGAGGGTAGGGTGAGGTCCGTCATTGCGAGCGCCAGCGAAGCAATCCATCTTGCCGAGCAAAGAAAGGATGGATTGCTTCGCTTCGCTCGCAATGACGGCAAG
>PMLF01000058.1 GCA_003158755.1 Elusimicrobiota bacterium
GGGCGGCAAGATCGGCCGGGCAGACCTCGCCCCCGAAAATCAGGAGCCGGAGGGCCGGCATGTCCTTGGTCACCATGGACAGAAACGTGGGAACACAGGAGATTACCGTTACGCCCAGACGGGCCGCCAACTCGGGGAAGTCGTCGCCCGAATGAAGGAGTTCCGGCGTGCAAACGACCAGCGTCGCCCCGTGGAAGAACGCCTCCCATATTTCTTCCACCGAGGCGTCGAAAGCCGAGGAAGCCAGCTGCAGGATGCGGTCGTTGGGTCGAATGCCGTAGAGGCGGGATTCGGCTCGGACGAGGTTGGTGACGTTACGGTGTTCCACCAAGACCCCTTTCGGCCGGCCGGAGGTCCCCGAGGTGTAGATGACGTAGCAGAGGTTTTCCGGCCGGGCGCCGGTTTCCGAGCGGGAAAGGCGAACGGAGGGTCGGCGGGCAATTTCGGATTCTTCCAGGTCGAGACAAAGGGTCGGAACTCCGGGATTAAAACCTTTCACCGAACCGGATTGGGACAGAAGTATCTTGGCCCCGCAGTCTTTCAAAATGAATTGGATGCGCTCGACGGGCGTTTCGGGGTCCAACGGCACGTAGGCGGCCCCGGACTTCAGTACGGCGAGCATCGCCGTGTACACGTTTTCGGACCGGGGGAGAAGGATGGCGACGCGGTCCTCGGGGCCCACGCCGCGCTCCCGCAAATAGGACGCCAAGCGGTCGGCGCGTTCTTCCAACTCGCGGTAGCTCAGGCGCACGCCTCCGCATAGGACCGCCGTCTTGTCCGGATACAGGTCGACGGTGGATTCGAAAAGTTCGTGGAGCAATTCATCCCGAATCAGGCCGGGATCGGAGGCGGGGTCGCGTGGAGTCATTTTGAGGGTTAGACGGATATTCCGGTTATAATGTGTCGGCGCGGCGAGAGGAGCGGCAAGAATGTTTCAATTTATCAAGAGCCCCGATATTTTCCGAACTCCCTACCACCGCTCCGCCCTTTGGGATCCGCAGTCACCCCTCCATGATACCATCATGGAAACCCTTCCGCCGAAGGAACTGAAAACGGCCTCTTTGCGGCGGAAGGTAGAGTTCGCGGCGGGCCGCTGGTGCGCGGCGAAAGCCATACAGTCCTTGGATCCAAAATATCCCGTCTCCGTTGGTATCAACACCGACGGGTCCCCCCGGTGGCCGGAGGGGATCGTCGGGTCCATCACCCATGCCGAGGGGTACGTCTCGGCGGCGGTGGCCCGGTACGGCGATTGCTTGAACCTCGGGATTGACTCGGAGAAATGCGCGAAGGAAGAATCGGCGGAGGAGCTGGCGGCCGTCGTCCTACGGAACGACGAGGAACCTCTGCTCTTGAATTCCCCCCTTTCCAGGCCTCAGGCCGTCACCCTCGTTTTCTGCGCCAAAGAGAGCGCCTATAAATGCCTCTACCCGTTGGTCAAACGTCCTTTTGAATTCGACGCTTTTCGTCTGCGCGGGATTAATTTTGGAACACGAACGTTCCGATTTGATCTTACCGATACTTTGAGTTTCGATTTCCCCGAGGGGGCCGGCATCGATGGCCGTTTCGAGGTCGGCGGGGTATTCATTCATGCGGCGGTGGAACTTTTTGAAAACCGACTTCGGTCGTAGGTGGATCGCTGCGGGCGTTCTGGCGTAGTCACGGGAATCCGTTTTGGTGTGCTTAGATTCCCTTATTCTGAATTTACTTCGATTATTCCCTAATCATTCTCTTTAACAGCCACGCCATGTTTTGACCCAGAGTCTTCATGGTTTGAACGCCTTCGGCGTCGCTTTCCACGTCGCCCTTCTCCCGCCCGACGCCGATGTTCCAATAGCTCGAACCGGGGACGACCATCTCATTGATGAAGAAGAAATGGTTGATGGAATCGAATGCGTGTATGGCCCCGGCCCGACGGACCGCGACGACCGCCGCGCCCACCTTGCGCTTGAACATATCGCCGTTGGCCTTGGCCACGAAACCCGCGCGGTCGATTAAGGCCTTCATTTCGGACGACAGGTCCGCGAAATAGACCGGCGAACCGAGCAATATTCCGTCGGCGTCGATCATCTTCGCGATACAATCGTTCACGATGTCCTTGTCGTTGGAACAGCGTTTATTCTTCCTTTCAAAACATACCCGGCAAGCCGCGCAACCGCGAACGGCGTGGCCCGAGAGTTGGATCAGCTCCGTGGAGATGCCTTCCTTTTCAAGCTCCGACAAGACGTGGCGCAAAAGGATGGCCGTATTGCCGTCTTTTCGGGCGCTTCCGTTGATGGCGATGACTTTCATTCCCGATTCTCCTTTTAACCCTCAATACCGCTCATGCTGAGTCCGTCGAAGCATGAGCCATCGTCGTGGAAGGCCGCTCACCCTTCGACAAGCTCAGGGTGAGCGGGGATTTCTGGATAGGCCCTTAGAGGGAGTGGACGGTCATGGCGCGGCGGATTTCCAGGGCCAGTTCCAGGGCGTCCCGTCCGTGTTGGCCGGAGACCAGAGGCGTTTTGCCTTCGCGCACGCATTGGATGAAGTGGCGCAGCTCGGTCTCTAAGGCGTCTTTCATCTCAATCTTAGGGTGAGAGACGGATAAATCGAGGATGCTCTTGAAGGGGCCTTCTTTTTTCCTTACCACCTGGAGGCTTTTGTCGGCGTAGTCCAGGGACAGATAGCCGTCTTTTTGGAAGACTCTGATTTTTCTCACCTTTTTCAGGCTGGCCCGGCTGGCGGTCAGGTCGGCGCGGCAGCCTCGTGAGAAATGCAGGGTGACCTTGGCGATGTCCTCGTGGTTCGAAAAAATCTTCCCCCCCACCGCGTCCAGCTTGACTACCTTATCCTTCACCAACGCCAACACGATGTCGATGTCGTGGATCATGAGGTCCAGCACCACGCCCACGTGGGCGACCCTGGAGTCGAAGGGACCCAGGCGGTCGGACTGGATGAAGACGGGGTCCTTCGCGAGCTTGGCCATTTCCACGACCGCCGGGTTGAACCGTTCGATGTGGCCCACCTGAAGGACCAATCCTTTTTCCTGTGCCAGGGCGATGAGTTCCTCGGCTTGCTCTACCTTTTCGGTCAAGGGTTTCTCGACGAAGACGTGGAGACCGCGGTTCAAAAGAGCTTTCGCCGTTTCGTAATGGGCCGGCGTGGGAACGGCTAGGACGACGGCTTGGGTTTCGGGCGGAAAAGAATCGGCCGAGGAAAAACCTCGGGTGACGTATTGGGCGGCGAGCTCTTCGGCGCGCCCCCGGTTCAGGTCGGCGATGCCGGTGAGCTTGGCTTCGCGGATTTGGCTTAAGAGGCGGGCGTGGTGGCGGCCCATGACGCCGACTCCGGCGAGGCCGATTTTGAGGCGGTCGGCGTCGGGGAGCGGCGGGAGCGGAGCGGGGACTTGTTTTCGACGGAAAAGGTGAGAGAGCATGGACTTCCTTTTTTGGCAGGTGTTCGGAAGAAAGGGCTGGTTTGCGCTGCGGCTCGCCCTCTCCCCACCCCTCCCCGTAAACAGGGGAGGGCGTAGAACCTCGGAATAAATCAAACTCCCTGAATCACAAGACCGGCGGATTCCGCGCCTTTCAAAAATTCCTCTTTGTCGAAGAACAACGTTTTTCCCGCTTCCACCGCCAGGACCGCTGCTTTGGATTCCTTCAGAGCTTCCAGTGTCCTGATGCCTATCACCGGGACGTCGAAGCGGATGTCTTGTTTGGGCTTGGAGGTTTTGGCGACGGTGAAACCCTCGGCATAGCGGCCGGCTCGGCGGATGCATTCGTCCGTCCCTTCGATGGCCTCGACGGCCAAGACCGCCCGGTCTTTCACGCAAACCGTTTGGCCCAGATCGAGACCGCCGACGGCCCGGGCCGTGGCCAGGCCGAACTCGATGTCTTTTTTTTGGTCGGAGCTGGGACGATGGACCGTCATGTTGCCCTCGGGTGCGAGCAAATCTTTTAAGTACACGGTGGACGATAGGAAAGTGATGCCGGATTTTGCGAACTCGTCGGCCACGGCGCGAAGGATGGTGTCGGTCTTTTTGTCGGGGAGGCCCGCCATGATCTTGACGGCGGTCAAGTCCAGGTGGCGCAGGTCGAAGATGCGGACGTGCTTGACCTGGCCCGCCATGACGGCTTCTTTGACCCCCGCCTCATGGAGCCACTGGATGGTTTTTTTCACTTGGCCCAAATTCAGCCAGTGGATGGAATCGACTAATTTTTCGAGGGCGGGGTCCGTCTCTTCCTTGATGGCGACGGCCGCGACGGGGCGGCCTTGGCGCTTGGCTTCCCGGGCCAGGAGCAACGGGAAATGGCCGTTGCCTGCGATGAGACCCAGGGGATTCGCGGTCGCAGCTCCGGGCTGGTCGGTCACGCCGCTACTCGGCGGAATCGGCCATGGAGGCCCGGCCGCCGCTTTTAGGTCGGCAGAAACCGCGCTTGGACGACCGCAAGAAATCGACGAAGAGCTTCGCTTCGGGGGGGAGGGCGTTGCCCTCGACACGGGAGAAAGCCTCCTCCAGGGTCAAGTCGGACAGGAAAAACGTTTTAAAGACGGACTTGAGGGCCGAGAGCGATTCCTTAGGCAAACCCGCCCGCCTCAATCCCACGACGTTGAGGCCCACGATCCAGGCCCGATTGCCGTGGGTCATGCAGAAGGGCGCCACGTCCTGGGCCACCATGGAGCCGCCGCCGATCATGGCGCGGGTCCCCAGGCGGGCGAACTGGTGGACGGCGCAGAGTCCGCCCATGACCACTCCATCAGACACCTCCACGTGTCCGGCCAAGGTGGCGCTATTGGCCATGACGACGTGGTTGCCCACGACGCAGTCGTGGGCGATGTGGGAATAAGCCATCACAAGACAGTTATCCCCCACCACGGTCTTCCCGCTGGCCAAGGTTCCACGGTTCACTGTGGCGCACTCGCGGATGACGGTGTTCTTGCCGATGAAGGCGCGGGTCTCCTCGCCCTTGAACTTCAAATCCTGTGGAGGGGTCCCGACGGCGGCAAAGGAATGGATCTTGGAGCCTTCTCCGATGGAGGCGTATTCGACGACGGCGTGGGCGCCGATCCAGACGCCGGGGCCGATGTCGCATTTGGGGCCGATGACGGCGTAGGGGCCGACCTGGACGCCGTCCCCGAGGATGGTGGCTGGGTCGATGACGGCGGTGGGATGGATCAAATCCGAGACGGACATGAGCCTACCCCTGCTTATCGGCGATTACGAAAGTGAAATCGGCTTCGGTGACCTTTTCGCCGCGGACGAAGGCTTCGCCGCGGGCTTTGCCCGCGCGACCGCCGGCGCGAAGGATTTCCACATGGAGTTCCAACATATCGCCGGGGACCACGGGCTTGCGGAATTTGACGCCGTCGATGCCCAGGAAGAAGGCGAGCTTGTTCTTGAGGTCCGGACGTCCGAGCATCAGGACGCAGGCGGTTTGGGCCAGGGACTCGACGATGAGCACGCCGGGCATGATCGGGTGGCCGGGGAAATGTCCGACGAAGAACGGTTCGTTCATGGTGACGCCTTTGTAACCCACGATCTTTTTTTCCGGTTCGACGATTTCCGCCCGGTCCACCAGGAGGAACGGAGGCCGGTGGGGGATGGTGTTCATGATGTCGACGATGTTCAGGACTTTGTTCGCGGTTGCGGGAGCGGTTTCCATGAGACGGCGGCCTCCGATGAATGAAATTAAGTGATTTTCCCCCTCCCCCGCTTGCGGGGGAGGGATGGGGAGAGGGCGAACCGAAGCGTAAAGCTTCCCCTCTCCCGTCCTTCGGACACCCTCCCCCGTAAACGGGGGAGGGAAGAAAATACCTTTTGCCTTGCTTTTACACCGGCGTGGAAGCTCTGCAGGCTTCCAACTGCTCGGCAATTTTTTTAACCAAATTGACGTTATAGCCGTGGCCCACCCGGACGGCGGTGATTTTGGCCTTGAGAGGCATGCCCAGGAGGAACAAGTCCCCCACCAGGTCCATGGCTTTGTGACGGACGAACTCGTCGGGAAAGCGAAGGACCTTTTCCCGGTTGTGGATGCGGTCAGCGCCCACCACGACGGCGTTGTCGAGGGAGCCGCCTTTTGCCAAACCTTGGCGCTTGAGGGCTTCCACCTCGAAATCGAAACAAAACGTTCGGGCGCGGGAAAAGTCGGCGACGTAGGTCTCGGGAGTGACGGCGGACACGAGCGACTGCCGTCCGATCAAGGGGTGCGGGAAATCGATGGTAACGTCGACGGAGTAGTCGTCGGATGGTTCCACCAAATAAAGGGTCCCGGTTTCGCCGCCGACGTATTCCATCCGGTCCGGTTGGAAGAAACGGCGGGGCGCGTCCAGCTCCCGCAGTCCGGCCTTCCGCAAAGTTTCGATGAACGGGTAAGAGCTACCGTCGGCCACGGGGGGCTCGTTGGCATCGAGTTCGATGACCATATTGTCCAGCCCGAGGCCCGCCAAAGCCGAGAGGACGTGCTCCACCGTGTGGACCTTGGCGGCGGCGTCCTTGTCCCCCCCCTCGCTCAACGTCGTTCCGCGGATGACGCTGGTGACGTGGGCGGAATCGGCGTGAAGGACGGGTTTTCCGGGAAGGTCCGTGCGGATGAAGGTGACGCCGTGGTCGGCGGGGGCCGGTTTGAACGTCAAGGTGCACTTGGACCCGGTGTGGAGGCCGATCCCCTTGAAGGACGCCTCCGTGGCGACAGTCTTTTGTTTTTCGGGGCCGGTGATGATCCGCATGGAGTTCCTTTTATTAACGTCATACCGGCGAAAGCCGGTATCCAGGAATTGGAACGAACTGATGAAACCGTATTACAGACTGGACCCCGGCTTTCGCCGGGGTGACGAGGCAATAACGAAATTTAGAGATTCAACTTCTTTTTCAGAGCTTTCAACTCTTCAAAAAGTTGGGGAAGTCTGCGGGTGACGGCGATGGTCCTAAGCTCTTCTTTCAGGGGTTGGGCGGGAGTGCCGAACACCACCTCCTTGGGCTTGAGGTCGTGGGAGACGCCGGACTGGGCGCCCACCTGGACGAAGTCCCCGAGGGTCAAGTGGCCGGCCAAACCCGCCTGGGCGGCCAGGATCACGTAGTTACCGAGCTTAGTGGACCCGGCGATGCCGGACATGGACACGATCAGACAGTTCTCGCCGATCTCAACGTTGTGAGCGATCTGGACGATGTTGTCGACCTTGGTGCCCCGGCCGATCTTGGTGACGCCGACGGCGGCGCGGTCGACGGTGGTGTTGGCCTGGATCTCCACGTCGTCGCCGATCTCCACCGTCCCCACCTGGGGGATCTTGTAGTGGCGGCCTTCGTGGGTGGTGAACCCGAAACCGTCGCAACCGACGACGGCGCCGGGACCGAAGATGCAGCGGTCGCCGATCCGCACCCGTTCCCGAATGGTGACGCGGGGATGGAGCAGGCAGTCGCGTCCAACCTTGGTGTCGTGGCCGACGAAGCCGTGGGCTTGGATGACGGTGCGGTCGCCGATTTCGGCGCCTTCCTCGATCACCGTGAAGGGGCCCACCGAGGCGCCGGCTCCCAGGCGCGCGGAGGAGGCCACCACGGCCGTCGGGTGAACGCCCGGTAAGGGAACGCGGCGGCGGTCTTTTTCCAACACTTCCAAAATCTTGGCCCAACCGTAGAACGGGTTCTTGAGGGCGACGGCGGGGCGGCCTTCGGGGTCCACGTCGGGAGAAAGGAGCAGGGCTCCCGCGCGCGTGGTCTTGAGCAGGGAGGCATACTTGGCGTTACCGAGGAAGGAGATGTCCTTCTCGGTGGTCTCGGAGAGGCCGGCGGCGCCTTCGATGACCGCGTCGCCCCGGCCCTTGACCGAGCCGCCGACCATCTCGGCGATCTGGGACAACGTCATCTTCATGGGGCCTCCTCCCCCGTATCGTCGGGGAGGCCGCGCACGCGGCGGCTCAAGGGTTCGGTGAGGTCCAGGCCCTTTTGGCCGTAGAGGAGCGAGGACTTGTCCAGCACCACGTCCACGCCGCGCTCGTCGGCGAGCTGGGTGAGGGCCTGGTACAGCTTGCCGAAAATCTGGGCGGCCCGCTTGCGCTCGAACTCGGCGAGAGCTTTGGCCGCTTCCTTTTGGGCCTTGTTCAAGGAGGATTCCTCCTCGGCCAGAGCGCGCTCTTTTTGCGCGATGCCGGCGGAAATATCCCCGGGGGACATCGGCGGAGCCGCCGGTGCGGTGGATAGCGCGACGGGAACGGTGGAAGACGACGCCGTCGGGATGGTGAGGCCCGCGGTGGAAGTGGACGGCAGGACGGCGGAGCGGGTGGAAGTGGAACCAATG
>PMLF01000204.1 GCA_003158755.1 Elusimicrobiota bacterium
GCTTCCCATAAACACCGTCATTCAACAAGCCGACATCTCTGGCTAAGATAAAATGATATTGCGTTTCACTTGCAGACCCCATGGCAATGCGAAAAAATCTAGCCAATTCGGCATCACCTTCACGACCGCAGCCTTCTGCAATGTTCGCAGGGACTGAAGCACACGACCTGCGAAGTTGGCTTTGAAGCCCGTACGTTTCTTCTTTAGGAAAACGTCCAATGACTTTATAAACAATCACCGTCAAATCATGAGCTTTCCGCCATACAGCCAAACCTTTGAAATCTTTCATGCTCTTAGCTGACGGCTGATAGCTGACCGCTGAACGCTCATATCAGCCTTTTGTATTCCTCGACGGCGAGTTTCCACACCAGCACGCCGCAATACCGGTCCCCCTCGGGGCAGAACGGCCGCACGCCCGCCGCCTGCCGCAACGTGCAGGGCGCGGCGACGTGCCGGGCGATGCGGGGAGCCACCGTGTTCACTTGCCGCCACTCGTCCTGGCTCGTCTTCCAAATCTCTTCTTGGGCGGTGTAGCAAAGGCGCTTGGTCCACTTGTGGTGGAAAGCGGCGAGGTCGCCCGACTCCTCGAACCGGATGCTCACGGCATTGGGGAGCAGGTATATGGCGAACTCCGTCGAAACCCCTTCGTTCAACAAAGCCGCGTAGTCCCGCCAAACCGCCGCCATCGTCTCATCGTAGAACGCCTTCGCGGCGGGAACCGCATCGATCAAGATCGGCGTCACGTAGTCCGGCCGGTCCGGCAGGACGTGGGCGGATAGGACGGGACGCGACCCCGGCGTCATCCGGTGCCGCTGATCCTGGCTGTCCGCCGTGTGCGAGATTTTCTTGCGGAAGGTGAAATGGGGATGCGCCAGGGTCCGCAGAAGCTTGGCGTGGCCCGAGAGGTTGAGCGAATCGCTCAAATACCCGTTCTTGGCCGGGTCCAAAACGAGGTTGATGGCGTCGTCATCGGACAGACGCGCCTTGGGAATCCCCAACACGGTCCGAACGGACTGGGCGAAGACGGCCTCGCCGTTGGCTTTCCAATCCACCAGCTTGGAGGTCCAGGTACCGAGGTCGCGGTCGAACTCATCCAAGAAAGCGCGCGTCGCGTCCGGACTTTTGTGAAAAGAGGCGAAGGCCTCGTATTCGGGCGTCTTCTCAAGGGGCAAAGGGTCTTCCATTTGATCGACGAAAAGAGGGTCGATCTTCCGGACCTCGTCCACCATCTTTTCCGTCACCTGCCGCTGCTCGAAGGGAGCGTCGAAGGCGAGGCAGAGGCGGCGGTAGCGGTGGAGCGTGAGACCCGAGATCGTGTGGTAGAGGTGAGCGTGGGTGGCCACGGGCAGGACGTAGCGGGCCACTTCCTGGGCCTTCTTTTGGACGGCGCGGGCCCATTTCTTGTCGTCGGGATTGCGGCCCGGGAAGAGCCGGACGTATTCGGCCCGAACCGCGGGAGTCAAGACCTCGATCAACTTGAAATAGGCGCCCATGGAGCGAGAAGCGGATTCCAAGAACAGGGTCCGGGCTCGGCCCTCCAGGGGAGGGACCGCCAAGCGCTCGGGACTGACGGTCACGTACCGCTGGCTCACCTGCTCGGAATTGTAGAAAGGATGGCTGTGAAGGAAGCTCCAGATAAACTGCCGGGACACGTTCTCCAAGACGAACTGGAAGGTGGCGTGCTGGAGGGTCGTGTGGTGCCCCGCCAGGTAAGTTCCGGCGGCGATGGCGTCCCGTTGGGCGCGGGATTTCTCGTCCCGGTCGACGTCCTCCGGCAGGACCACCGTCGGAGAATAGCAGGTGCGAGCCGCGGCGACGGCGTTGTTGTAGGGGTCGGAAAAGGAATTGAGGAGCCTGACCATGGGTTCCGGGGCGAACCCTGTCGCGGAGGCGGGCATGGTACGGCTCTCGGCGGTCACAGGCAAGAGAGGCTTCCTTATTTTGTAGGGGTCCCGGCAGGTAGGGTGGCAGAGCCCGGCGGACCTTTGTCAGTTTAGCAAAGGCTTGGGTGACGGTCAAACGGGAGAACTATTTCTTTTCGATGGACGCTGCCGCGAAGACGGCCACTCCCTCTTTCTTCCCCACGAAACCCATGCCTTCGTTGGTTTTGGCTTTGACGTTCACGACGTCCACGGAGATGCCGAGGACGCGGGCGAGCTTGGCCCTCATGCGGTTCTTGTAGGGACCGAGCTTCGGGACTTCGGCCAGGACGGTGACGTCCACGTTGACGACATCCCAGCGGCGACCTAAAAGTCGGCGGGTCTCGGCCAGGAGCTTGAGGCTGTCGACGCCTTTGTAGCGGGGGTCGGAGTCCGGAAAGTGCTCGCCGATGTCGCCCAGGGCGGCGGCGCCGAGCAAGGCATCGATGACGGCGTGAACCACGGCGTCGGCGTCCGAGTGGCCGTCGAGACCCTTGGGATGGGGGATCTCCACGCCGCCCAAAATAAATTTTCTTCCCTTTTTGAAGCGGTGGCTGTCGTAGCCAAACCCGGCGTGAACTCTCACCTTTTTAGAATTTTTTCGCACTGGGCAAAGTCCTCCTGCAACGTGACTTTAAAATTTTCGGGAGAAGCGGGGATGAGCTCGACGGGGACGCCGGCCTTCTCGGCCAACTGGACATCGTCGGTGATTCCCTTTGGCGGTTTTCGGCGGAAGAGCCGATCGGCCACGTTGCGACGGAAACCCTGGGGCGTTTGGGCCAGCCAGAGTCCGGCGCGGGGAACGGTCTTCCGTACGAATGCCGCGCCCGATTTGCTCTTCGAATCTTTGATCGTATCCGGCACCGGCCAAGCGGCGAGGGCGGCGCCCGAGCGCCGAGCGGCCTCGGCCACCCGAACCAAGATATCCGGCGTTACCAGAGGGCGTGCGGCGTCGTGGATCAAGACAACATCGACGTACGGGGAGACGGCCATCACACCGGCGCGCACCGAATCCGCCCTCTCGGCCCCGCCGGGAACCACAACGGAAACTTTTCGAAAACCCTCACGCCGGACGAACGCGCGGCCCCAATCGACAAACAACGGAGAGGTCACGAGGACGACCTCCCGAACGACGGGCGTCTTCTCGAAAACTCGCAACGGCCAATATAGGAGGGGCTTCCCGGCCAGGGGCAGGAATTGTTTGGGGCGGCGGGAGCCGAAGCGCTTCCCCCGCCCCGCGGCGACGAGGACGACGGAGACGGTGAGCGCCTTACTTTTTTTCACCAATGGGATGAATCCTCTCTTGCCCCCTTACACCAGCCCCCTCTCCCGCTTTTGCGCGGGAAAGGGGGTGGGTAACGGGAAAACGTTTCGGGATCAAACGCCCGGGGTCGGAGGAGCGGCGGGAGGCTCGGCGGTGTGGATCGCGGGACCCGCCGGGGCGTCGCCGTGGACCGTCGATTCCACCGGGTGGGGCTTTTCCCGATGGGCCTTGGCGAAGATCATGCGGCCGGCGGAGGTCTGGAGAATGGAACTCACCGTGGCGTTCACTTTTTGACCCACGGCCCGGCGGCCTTCCTCGACCACCACCATCGTGCCGTCGTCCAGGTAGGCCACGCCTTGGTCCCTCTCCTTGCCTTCCTTGACGACGAAGATGCTCATGGTTTCGCCGGGGAGGACGACGGGCTTCAAGGCGTTGGCCAGGTCGTTGACGTTCAAGACCGCCACGCCCTGGAGGGAGGCCACCTTGTTTAGGTTGAAGTCGGTGGTGATGATCTTGGCGCCCAGTTCCTTGGCCAGGGACACGATTTTGGCGTCCACCTCACGGATCTCGGGGAAGTCCTTGTCGAAGATGCGGACCGGCACCTCGGGGTTCTCCTGGAGGCGGGACAGGACGTCCATGCCCCGGCGGCCTTTGGCGCGGCGGATCGGGTCGGAGGAGTCGGCGATGCGCTGCAGCTCTTGGAGGACGAACCGGGGGACCACCAAGGTCCCATTCAGGAACTTGGACTCGCAAACGTCGGCCACTCGGCCGTCGATCAAGGCCGAGGTGTCCACGATGTGGGTGGAAGCGCTCTTCTTCTTGCCGCCCTTGACGATCAGGTCCCGGTCGATCAGGTCCAGCTCCGACCGCTTCCGGATGAAGATGACCGCGCCCAGGCAGGCGAACATGAGGTGGATCAGCAGCGAGTAATGCTCCGCCCACACGTAGAGCATGGGGTTGTTCATTTGGAACACGACCCAATTCAGGAGCTGGGCGGAAACGAGGCCGATGATGGCCCCGATGACGGCGGAGATCAACGAATCCAGCGGAATATGATCGATGACGAATTCGATGCCGAGAACGACGACGGAAGCGGAGAAACCGATCAGGACGCCCTTCCAGTTGTTCGAAACCTGGAAGTATCCGACCAGCGGACCGCCCAACAGGACGACGGCGCGGATGATGTTGATGAGCATGGGAAGACCCTCGTTATGAGTATGAAGTAATGACTCAACGCCGGGACCGCTTCCCTTTCTCCGCCCGGCGTTCCGCGGAGGAGGGAATGAAAAAACAAATTTTGAACTGTTGCAAAACCGGGAAATACCGCTCGTGTTGAGCTTGTCGAAACACGAGCCTACGGCGGAGGAAACCACTCATCCTTCGACAAGCTCAGGATGAGCGGGCCTTTCTCGACAGTTTAATCTTCGGCCAATCCCGCCGTCTTCAGCGCCTCGGCCAGGGTGGCGACCGAGATCACCTTGAGTCCCGGCGGGGCCTGGAGGCCTTTCAATCCGGATTTGGGCGTCACCGCCGTCTTAAAACCGAGCTTGGCGGCCTCCGCCAAGCGCTCCGAAAGCTGACCCACCGACCGAAGCTCGCCGGACAACCCCACTTCCCCCACCCACAAGGTGAGGGGCGGAAGGGACTTGTCGGCGGCGGCGCCGGCCATGGCCGCGGCCACGGCTAAATCGGCCGCCGGTTCCTCAACTCTCAATCCGCCGGCGGCGTTCACGTAGACGTCCTGGCTGTCCAACGGGACCCCGCAGCGCTTGTCCAGGACGGCAATCAAAATCATAGCACGGTTGTAGTCCACTCCCGACACCTGCCGCCGGGGCATGCCGAAGGCGGTTCGGGCCACCAAGGCCTGGACCTCGACCAAAATCGGACGGGTGCCTTCCATGACCGCCGCCACGGCCGCGCCGGGAGGCGTGGCCCCGCCGCGATCGCCCAAGAAAAGCTCCGACGGATTAGTGACCTCCATCAACCCCCGGGACGTCATTTCGAAGACGCCGATCTCGTTCGTGGGTCCGAAGCGGTTCTTGACCGCGCGCAAAATCCGGTAAACGTTTCGGTCCTCCGTCTCAAAATACAGGACCGTGTCGACGATGTGCTCCAGGACGCGGGGACCAGCTAATTCACCGTCCTTGGTGACGTGCCCCAACACGAACACCGTGATCCCCTTTCCCTTGGCCAGGTGCAGCAACTCCGCGGCGCATTCCCGGATCTGGCCGACGGAACCGGGCATGCCGGGCAAATCAGGTTTATGGGCCGTCTGGATGGAATCCAGTACCAGCGTCTTGGGCTGATGCTCTTCCACGAGACGCAGCACTTCCAAAAGGTCCGTCTCGGAGGCCAGGAGCAGCCGGTCGTTCTTGACTCCCAGTCGGTCGGCCCGCCCCTTGATCTGGGACGGAGATTCTTCGCCGGAAACGTAGAGGACCGGGTGGTCGGGCGCGGCCAGGCGGTCCGCCGCCTGAAGCATGAGCGTCGACTTACCGATGCCGGGCGCGCCGCCCAAAAGGACCATGGACCCGGGCCAAACGCCGCCGCCCAGTATCCGGTCGAATTCCCCCAGGCCTGTTAGTCGGCGAACAGCGCTTTCCGCCCGAACTTCCGCCAGGCGCATGACGTTGGAGGAAAAATCCGTGAGCCGCCGGGGCGATTTCTCCGTGGAAGGTTTGGCGGTCGGCGCCTCCGTGAGGGAGTTCCATTCCCCGCACGCCGGGCATTGGCCGGACCACTTGGACTGCTCGTTTCCGCATCCCTTGCAGACGAAGACGCTGTGGGATTTTCCCGGACGAACCTTGCTCATTTCCCCTCGGGGCCCGGTTCGGGGTTTTCCCCTTCATTCTCCTTCTTCGCCTTCAGGTCGCGGAAAAAATCCTCCGGCGTCATGTTGTCGAGCTTCTTTTTGAAATCCTCGACTTCCTCGTCGGAAATGGGCTTGAGGAGCTCCGGGCACGCTTCGAACACCTCGTCCGCCACGAAGATGGGGCACTTCTGCCGGACGGCCAGGGCGATGGAATCGGACGGCCGGGCGTCCAGGACGATGGCCTTGCCTCCCAGATCGACGTGGATCTCCGCGTAGAAAGTGCTGTCCTTGAGCGACGTGACCAGGACTTTCCGTATCGCGCCGTTATAGGCCCCCAGAAGGTTCAAGAACAGATCGTGGGTGAGGGGGCGAGGAAACTTCTGCTCCTCTTGCAAGGCCATGCCGATGGAACCGCCCTCGTACAGACCGATCCAAATCGGGAGCAGGCGGGGCCCCTCCGTCTCCTCCAAGACCAGGACGCACTGACCTCCCACTTGCGCCAGGGAATAGATGCGCGCTTCACGAAACATGATAATAAGCCCCTCCTCGCACCATCGTCTCTACGGTTTCGCCAGCCCGGCCAGCCCGAGGAGATACGCGATATCCTCGTCGCGGAACCGGATATTGAGATAGGCGTTCGTCTTCCGCCGCTGGGCCACGTCCTCCAGGTCGACGCCCGCCCAGACCGTCGGTTGCTTGAGCACTTTCACCCGCGCGCCGACGTTGTAAATCGCGCCTTTCATCTTGATGCCTTGAATGACCTCGTTCCGGCCGAAATTGTAAGCCTCTCCCTCCAGTTCCACGCGATCGGACCAAGGGTTCGATTTGGGCAGGAACCGCATCCGCCCGCCGCCGCCCGCGTTTGACCGGATCAGCCCGATGTATCCCGTAAACGGCCCCCAACTGTTTCCCATGACCGCGGTGACGGTGTTGCGCCGCTCAATATCGTTGCCGGCGTCCCGCCGATCCGTTCGCGCTCCGAGGTTGTTGCCGCCGAGGTAATAGAACTTGTCCTCCCCGGGACGGGGGATGAAGTTCATCCCCGCGTCGAACCTCGACCGTTTGTCCTTGAAATCGTACCGCTCGCGGAAGTCCCAGTCCACCTCGGTCCGCGCGACGCGGCCCATAACCGACTGGGCGTCCTTGGCCGCCTCCCGGACGCTGGAAAGCGTCTGCTTCAAATCCTTCCCCATATCCTCGTCGCCGACGAGCTTGCCCAGGAGCCCTTTTCCGCTCTGAACCTTCGCCAGGACGTCGTCCAGGCGCTCCGACACCGAGCGGACCTTGGCGAGGGCGACCTCGATGTCCTCCCGGTGCGCGGCGGTGATCTCCGACCAGTTCCGCGCCACTTCCTTGGCGTCGGCCGAGAGGTCTCGGAGGTTTTTGATGGTTTCGACCAGCGCCGTCCGCTGACCGCCCAGGGCCTCGTTCAACCCGTCGGAAACGTGGCGCAGGTTGGCGATGGCCACCTTCAAGTTGTCGCTGACCGAACCGTTCTTGTCCTCCTCAAAGAACTCGCCCAGCTTGTTCATCATGTCGTCGAAATTGAAGCTGGCGTCCCCCTTGATGACCTCGTCGCGACCCAAGAGGGGCGCCGCGGGATCCCCCAGGGTCATCTCCATGTATTTGGACCCGATCATTCCCGTGGAAGCCACGCGGACGCGAGAGCCCTTGTGGACGTCGATGCCGTGGTTCATCTTAAGTGTGACCATGGCCCGCTGATTTGCCAGCTCTATTTTTTTGATTTTTCCGACTTCGACGCCCGCCACCTTGACGGAACCGTTCACCGGCAAGCCGTCGGCGTTGTCGAAGAGGGTCTTCACGTCGTAGGAACGGTTGAAGGAAATATCGCCCAACAGCAGGATCCCCGTCGCGAAGACCGCGATACCGGAGAGAGTGAAAAGGCCGACTTTGGTTTCCGTATGCATAGGGTTAAAACGCCCGGACCGGCATCTGGATGGGCCCTTGGGAGGAGCCGGTCACGAACTGGTGGACAAGAGGGTCCGAGGAATTCTGGAACTCGGCCGGCGTGCCGACGGCCACGATGCGGCCCTCGTAAATCATGGCGATCCGGTTGGAAACCTTGTAGGCGCTTTTCATGTCGTGCGTCACGACGAGGGATGTCACGTTGAGCTTCTCCCGGACCGACAGGATGAGATCGTTGATGACGTCCGACATGATGGGGTCCAGCCCCGTCGTCGGCTCGTCGTACATCACGTACTGGGGCTCGTGGGCGATGGCCCGCGCCAAACCCACCCGCTTCTTCATCCCGCCGGAGAGCTCCGCGGGCTTCAAACCCGCCACTTCGGATTTAAGCCCGACCAGGGAAAGGCTCCGATCCACCAAGCGCCGGGAGTCCTTCATCAAGTCGGGCCGCAGGTTCCGCACGCCGAAAAGGATGTTCTCCGCCACCGTCAGCGAGTCGAA
>PMLF01000163.1 GCA_003158755.1 Elusimicrobiota bacterium
CCCGGCCTTCGCCGGGGTGACGAAATGAAAGAACCTAGACCTTTTCTGGCCATGACCACTGGAGACCCGGCGGGGGTGGGAATCTGGACGGGCGCGACGGCGGCGTTGAACGCCTCTTTGCGGCGGCGATGCCGACCCTTACTGGTGGGCGACGCCTGGGCTATCCACCACTTCTTACGGACACCCGCCGCCGTCCTGCCCTTGACGGACCTTTCCGATTACCAAGACCACCCGAACGTCCTTAACGTCCTGCACGTCCCTCATCCCGGCATTTCCGCTTTGCGCCTCGGCGCGCCTTCCCGACTGGGCGGTGAATCGGCGGTCATGGCGATCCAGACGGCGGTGGGGCTGGCCCTGCGCGGAGAAGTCGCCGCCGTCGTCACGGGCCCCGTATCCAAGGAGTCCCTCCACCTGGCAAAAATCCCTTTTCCCGGCCACACGGAGCTGTTGCAGGCGATGACGGGCGCTCCTCGGGTCGAAATGCTCATGGCGGCCGGCCCCCTCAAAGGGCTCCTCATCACCCGGCATATCCCTCTGAAAGAAGTCTCCGATTCCCTTTCCGTCCGCCGGATCGTGGAAGCGGTGCGACTGGCCGACGACTTCCTCCGGCGGCGATCCCGTCATACCCCGCGCTGGGCCCTTTGCGGCCTGAACCCCCACGCCGGGGATAACGGCCTCTTGGGGTCGGAGGAAAAGCGCGTGGTGGACCCGGCGGCGGCGCGGTTACGCGCCCTGGGCGTCTCCATCGACGAGCCTCTTCCGGCCGACGTGGCCTGGGCCCGCCACGCCCAAGGGCGATACGACGCCTGCGCCTGCTTGTACCACGACCAGGGGATGATCCCCCTCAAGGCCCTTTACCCTTCGCGCGTGGTGAACGTCACCGTGGGCCTCCCGTTCGTCCGAACCTCTCCCGGCCACGGGACCGCTTTCGATCTGGCCTCCGGACGCCGGCCTTTTGCCCGGGCCGACCCTTCCGCCACCCTCGAGGCCGCCGGATTGGCGATTGCGCTTTCGTCCAACAAACCGCATAATTGAGCCGATGAAGAAAATATTTTTCCTTTCTTTCCTTCTGGCGACGCCCCTCTGCGCCGAGCAATATCCTTCCGACCTCTCCGTGGGTCTGGAGGGAGGGATAGCGAAGAGCGGCTTGTCGGGCTACGGCTCCGGAGGTCTTTTCGGGGGGAGGATCAAGTACGATTTCGCCGAGCGATGGGGCGTCGCCGCCCGTTTCCAGAACCGCACGTTCGAGGGGCCGGGGGACGATTCCCGGAAAACAACGATCCAACCCGTCACGGCGGAAATCCTCTACAACTTTTTGGAACCCTCGGAATGGACGCCCTACGCCTTCGCCGAAGCGGGTATCTCCAACTACCGCAACACCGTTTTCGCCGTCACCACCTCCGGACAAAAACCGGCCGTCGGTCTGGGCCTCGGCCTTGAGTGGCGACCGCTGACGTTCAATTCCCTCAGTTTGGAAGCCGCCCACCGAAGCTTTTTGGGCGCATCGCCGAAAGGCGGCCAAGCGTCGGAGAACAGCGTGTCGCTGACGATCAATTTCTACATCCCCGACGAATGGATTCCCATCCACCCCGATTCGCCGCTGAACATCCCGGACATCGACGACGCCGCGGCGAAACCGTCCGGACCTGCCCTGCCGGACGTGGAGAAACGCCAAGCCCAGATGGAACTCGATAAGGTCCAGCAGGACATCCGGGAGAAGAAGGTCCCTCCCATCCACTTCGAAACCGGGCAGGCGGTTCTGCTGGAAGCCTCCCACGAAACGCTAGACATCGTGGGAACCATCTTGAGGCGCTACCCCTCCCTGTCGGTCCTCATCACCGGCCACACCGATAACGTGGGGACCGAAGGGGACAACCAGATCCTTTCCCTCGCCCGAGCCGAAGTCGTGCGGGCCTACCTGATCCAGAACTTCGGCCTCCCCAGCGAGAAATTGACCGCCAAGGGCGCCGGCCAGACCGTGCCCATCGCCGACAACGCGACCGAAGACGGGCGGTTCCTCAACCGCCGCGTCGAGTTCACCATACAACCTTAAAGCCCCGCCGAGCATTGGGAGATCGGCTACGCCATAAGTTGGGGAATGATAGCCCCGCTGGACATCCGCCCGTCAAAATCCTATTGTTTGCGTCGTCCCCGGACGGATCTTATGGATCGACCGTGGGAGTATTTTAGATTCCCGGGTTCATACCCACTTCAGGAGGGACTTTTTCATGAAGAAACTTGCGTTCGCTTTGTCTTTCGGGATTCTGGCGGCGGCCTGCGCCCAACCCCCCGTGCAGGAAATCGCGGCCGCCCAAGCGGCCATCAACGCCGCCGTCCAAGCGGGGGCCGAAGACTACGCCATCGACGACCTGCGTTCTTCCCGCGACACGCTCACCATGGCCAACACGGAAGTGGAGGCGAAAGCCTACAAGGACGCCAAGGTGTCCGCCCTCGACGCCAAAGCCAAGGCCGAAGCCGCGCTCGCGGCGGTGGAAGTCGGCAAGGCCCACGCCAAAGCCAAAGCCGAAGCCGGGATCACCACGGTCCAAACCATTCTCGTCGACGTCAACACGCTTCTCGCCAACCCGAAGCTGAAAGGGACGTCTCCGCTCAAAGATGCAGCGAAAGAAATGGGCTCCCAAGTCGATTTAATGAAAACATCCTACGACGCCGGAAAGTACAAGGTCGTCTGCGACAACATTTCCGCCCTGCAAAACCTGGTCACGGATCTGAAAGCCCGGGCGGAAGAAGCTTCCAAGAAAGCGCCGGCGAAGAAAAAGAAAAAGTAACCTTCCGGTCTTATCCATTCCTACCCCCTCGAGAGGACGCCGAGTATCTGCGCCCTTTTGAGGGGGTAGATGCGGGAACATAGAGAAACTGTTGAAAAACAAGGGAAACCGCTTGTGTTGAGCTTGTCGAAACACGAGCCTCCGTCGGAGGAAACCGCTCATCCGTCGACATGCTCAGGATGAGCGGACTTTCTCATAGAAGAATTTCAAAGGCACATCCATGACTCTCAACGCTTTTAGTCGACGACTATCGCTTTGGCTATTACTCCTTCCGCCGGCGTTCTTGAGGGCGGAGGCTAGGACGATTCCGCCGCTCTCGACGACCGATGTCGTGACTTCGACGGCCTCCTCAACAGCGACACCCGCAGCGGAGGTCAAATCGCCGCCGACCACCGCTCCCGCCATGGAGACGGAGTCTCCCGCCTCGCTCCGTAAGAAATCCCGGGAGTTGTGGACCCGTCGAAAGACGTCGCCGGAACCCTGGATCCTTTTGGGGAGGGCATACGACGCCGAAGGACGGGGGGGAAAGGCTTTGAGCGCGTTCGCCAAGGCCCTCAAGGTGAACCCTCTGTCCGCCGAAGCCTACTACCGCCGCGGCAAAGTCTTTGAAGAA
>PMLF01000343.1 GCA_003158755.1 Elusimicrobiota bacterium
AACAGCGAGGGGCGGAACGTTCTCGGGCGCGGGGAGGATGCCTTTGCGGATATAGATAGGACGCATATGGGCGCGCAACTGCGGAAGATGGAGGACGTAAATCAACGTGCCGACGGCAAAGAAAGCGCCGTTGACCACGAGCGTGCGCGGTGCGCCCCAGTGATCGGCCATGAGGCCGGCCAGCAAGCTTCCAAAGGGGGCCATGCCCATGAAGGAAAGCGTATAGAAGCTCATCACCCGGCCGCGCTTACTATCGTCAGTAATGGTTTGGATGATGATGTTGCTGGAGCCCATGTGGACCATCATTCCGACGCCCGCGGCCATCATCAAAAGAAAAGACGGCATCAGGTTCCGTGAGAACGAAAAAGCAATGAGCGCCGCGGGAAACACCGTGGCCGCCGCGGCGATCACCTTGGGCAACCCCAGCACGTTCTTGCGCCAGGCCAGGTACACCGCTCCGACGAGGGCTCCCAGTCCCCCCGCCGCCATCAAGGNNAGTTCGCGGGCCTCCATGCAGGATGTCCTTGGCGAACACCGGCATGAGTGCCTGGAACGACGTCCCCAAAAGGCTCGCCAGGGCCAGGAACATGAGGATGGTCCGGATCGGGACGGATTGAAAAGTGTATAGAGCGCCTTCCTTCAGCTCGTGCAGGAGGTGGGCGTGGAGGACTCCTTTTATGTGGGGAGCCACGCGCATCACGGCGAAACCGTAGATGATGGCCGCGTAACTGATCCCGTTGAGGAAGAAACACGCCGCCTCGCCGTAAGAAGCGATGATGAGTCCGGCGATGGAGGGGCCTATCAACCGCGCGCCGTTAAACAAAGAGGATTGCAGGGCGATGGCGTTACCGAGGTCCTCTTTGTTGTCCAACATTTCCACTAGGAACGACTGGCGCCCGGGGATGTCGAAGGCGTTGACCAAACCCAATAGAACGCTGAGCACGATGATGTGCCAGACGGCGATGACGCCCATATAAGAAAGGACGGCCAGCAGGAGCGCTTGGACCATGGAAAGGATTTGAGTGATGATCAAGAGCCGCCGTCGGTCCCATCGGTCCACCAGCACCCCTGCCAAGGGGGCCAGGAAGCTCGCCGGCAACTGGCTGGTGAAACCCACCAACCCCAAAAGGAACGCCGNNTCTGCATCCAGGTGCCGATGAGGGAGACACCTTGGCCAAGGAAATAAATCCGGAAATTCCGGTGGCGGAGGGAGCGGGCGAGATGTTTCAAGGGAGAAGCCTTGCCGTCGGGGCGGCAATCCTCTTCGCGAGTTGTCGACGTCATGACGGCATTTTACGAAACATGAAGGCGATGCGGTTAAATATAGGATCGTCATCCCGGCGGAAGCCGGGATCCAGAAAGTGAAACTGGATTTCAAGAAACCGAGTCACATCCTGGATACCGGCATTCGCCGGTATGACGGAATATTTACCAAGAGAAGTATAATGCGGGCCATGAACGCTTTCCCTTTTCTCTTGGGCGCCCTGTGCGTTTTGGCTTTGGCGTATCGCTATTACGGCGTTTTCCTGGCGGCCAAAGTGTTGGCGCTGGACCCCGCGCGCGCCACGCCTGCCCATTCGATGAGGGACGGGACCAATTACGACCCTACCAACAAGTGGGTCCTCTTCGGCCACCACTTCGCCGCCATCGCCGGGGCGGGACCGCTCATCGGGCCGGTGCTGGCCGCTCAATTTGGATTCATGCCGGGATTTTTGTGGATGTTGATCGGCGTGGTGTTGGCGGGAGCGGTGCACGATGTCGTGATCCTGTTCGCCTCGGTCCGGCGCGGGGGCAAGTCAGTGGCGGAAATCGCCCGGCAGGAGCTCGGCCCCCTGGCGGGCGTCACGACGGCGGTGGCGGTGCTCTTCATCATCCTCGTCGCCCTGGCGGGGTTGGGGTTGGCGGTGGTAAACGCCTTGAGGGAAAGCTCCTGGGGAGTCTTCACCATCGCCGCCAGCATCCCCATCGCGCTCTTCATGGGGTTCTACATGTACCGGTTCCGACGGGGAAAAATCGCCGAGGCCAGCGTCCTGGGCGTGGCGATGATGCTGGCCGCCGTGGTGGCGGGACGCTTCGTGCCGCAGACGGCCCTCGGCGCCCGGTTGGTCCTCTCGGGACACGCGGTGACGATTTCCATCGCGGTGTACGGCTTCGTGGCGTCGATCCTTCCGGTGTGGATGCTGCTCTGTCCCCGGGACTATTTGAGCTCCTACATGAAGATCGGGACCATCGGCCTTTTGCTCGTCGGGCTCTTCGTTCTTCACCCGATGATCCGTCAGCCCATGTTCAGCCGGTTCGTCTCCGGCGGCGGGCCGATCATTCCCGGAGCGGCGTTCCCCTTCGTCTTCATCACGATCGCCTGCGGGGCCATCTCCGGGTTCCATTCGCTCGTGGCATCGGGCACGACGCCCAAGATGATCGACAATGAGAAGGACATCCTCCCCATCGGATTCGGCGCCATGCTGCTGGAAGGACTCGTCAGCATCACGGCGTTGATCGCCACTTGCGCCCTCTATCCCGGCGACTATTTCGCCATCAACGTACCCGTCCAAAAATTCGCAGCGCTGGGCTATTCGACGGTCAACCTACCGCAGTTGGCCCATGCCGTGGGCGAAAACGTGACCGGACGCTCGGGCGGCGCCGTCTCCCTGGCCGTCGGGATGGCCCAAGTGTTCTCCGCCCTGCCCGGGATGAGGGGGCTCATGTCCTACTGGTACCACTTCGCCATCATGTTTGAAGCGCTCTTCATCCTGACCACCATCGACGCCGGAACCCGCGTGGCGCGGTTCATCGCCCAGGAATCCATCGGGAAAATCTACAAGCCCTTCGCCCGGACGGATTGGATGCCCGGCGCGATCGTAACCAGCGCTCTGGTGGTTGGGGCCTGGTCTTATTTTATATGGACGGGGAACATTTCGACGATCTGGCCCATGTTCGGCGTGGCCAACCAACTGTTGGCCGTGATCGCCCTCTGCGTGGGCACGACGGTGATCATCCACATGGGGAAGGCGCGGTACGCCTGGGTGACGCTGGCCCCGTTGGTCTTCGTGGCGGTCGTGACGCTCATGGCGGGATGGCAAAGCATCACGGGAAACTTCCTCCCCCTGGCCAACCAACCGGGGAAGGCCTTTCAGGGCTTCTTCAACACCGGCCTGACGGCGCTGATGATGGGGTGCACGATCGTGATGATCGGAAATTCCATGTTCCAATGGACGAAAGAACTGGATTTCAATTTTCTAAGAATCTTCCGCAAAAACGGCCAACCCTCGACGACGCTTCCTTAGGGTCTGCCCGGAAATAATTGATCCATTTGGTCGGGTGCTTTTGCCCTGGGGCTGCGTTGCTCCTCGGTCACATATCCGTCGGATATGCTCCCTCGTCGCGCCTTGCCCCAGGCCAAAATCCCCTCGACCAAACAGATCACTTATTTCCGGGCAGACCCTTAACAATCCATTCAATATCAATCGCCTACCGAAATCCTCGGCGTCGTTCTTTCGAAATCGTATGCCTTCAGTTCGGCAGTGAAGGAACCCACCATCACCTTGGACCGCATCAGGACCGGCATGTGGCGGCTGTCGGCCGTCATCCACACTTCCAGGTTTCCATTCTGGAGAAAGAGCCCGTCGCCGGAGATTAAGGGCTCGACGCGGTAACACTCAAATTTTCCCGCGGGGACCGAAATCTTTTCCATCCCCTTGACCTTGATCCGCAGGGACCACGTCTTGGCGCCGGAGTTCACGTCGACGACGATGTCCTGCCCCGGAACGAGGGTCCGCGTACGGACGTAATAGAGGCTGGTCAGGATGTCCTGGACGAAAGGAGGGATGGTTCCGTTTCTGGTTTCTTCGCTATTCTTCCCCCGCCTCCAAAAGGCGAAAGTGCCGGCGACGGGATCGAAGCGGCTCTCCACGTCGCGGATGTATCTCCCCTCGTGGATGGCCTGGCGGAAACGATGGGAGAAGAGTCCTTCGGAGTCCATCCACGTCTCGTTCAGATCGCGGACCTTGAAGAAGACGTCGATGGTGGAATTGGTGCGGGCCGCCGAGACGATGTGATAGACCATACGGTCGTGGACGGTCTCGGTGGAACGGACTTCCATCGTCGCGGATCCCGCCGAGACGAACCCGTATTTGATGGCGAACAGAAGGGATTCGCCGACGCCGAAAGCGCCGTTGGTTTCCGTCCGCCAGGGGGCGGTCGAGGCGGGCACAGAAGGAAGTTCCGCCGCCGCGGCGGCCCAGCAAAGGAAAACAAGAGGAACCGCCCCGAAAAACTTCACGCGCCCCAAAAATGCCGTTTTAGGATCAAAACAGCCACGCCTGCCAGCCAGCCCAAGGCGGCTTGGTATTCCCGGTTTTTCCGGTAG
>PMLF01000340.1 GCA_003158755.1 Elusimicrobiota bacterium
GCCCGGCGGCACCATCGTCGAGGCCACGGCGGGCAACACCGGCGTGGGGTTGGCCCTGATCGCGGCGGTCAAGGGATACCGGTGCATTTTCGTCCTGCCGGATAAAATGAGCCCGGACAAAATCAATTTGCTGAAAGCCTACGGGGCCGAGGTGGTCGTGACGCCTACGTCCGTTCCGGCGGATTCGCCCGAGAGCTACAACGGCGTCGCGGACCGGATCGCCGGCGAGATCCCGAACGCCTTCCGGCCCGGACAGTTTGAAAACCAGCAAAACCCCGAGGCCCATTACGGCACGACGGGCCCTGAAATCTGGGAGGACAGCGAAGGACGGGTGGACGTCCTCGTGGCGGGCATGGGGACGGGCGGCACGATTTCCGGCACCGCGAGATACCTCAAGGAAAAGAAGCCCGGTCTGACGGTGGTGGGGGCCGATCCGGAAGGGTCCATCCTTTCCGGCGGCAGCCCCCGCGCCTACAAAGTGGAGGGGATCGGCGAGGACTTCATTCCCAAAACGTTCGACCGCCGTCTGGTGGACGAAATGGTCCGCGTGAGCGACAAAGAATCCTTCAACACGGCCCGCCGGCTGGCGCGCGAAGAAGGGATGCTCGTGGGCGGTTCTTCCGGCACGGCGCTGGCCGCGGCTCTTAAATACGCCGAACGCTTGGAAGAACCGAAATTTATCGTCGTCGTTTTCCCCGACACGGGACGCAACTACATCCACACGGTCTATTCCGATCCATGGATGAGGGACAACGGATTCTGGGAGGGGAAACAAACCGCGCGAGTGGCGGTGAAGGACGTCCTCCAACACAAACGGAGCCTTCCTCCGCTGGTTTCGGTGTCGCCGCGGGACAAATTGGTCCGCGTCGTTTTGCTTTTTCAGGAGTTCAACATTTCGCAGCTGCCCGTCGTGGACGACGGCGAGATCGTGGGGAGCTTGAACGAGGCGTCGTTGATGCAGCTGCTCCATGAAGGGGTGGATTTCGACGATCAGGAGGTCGGCGCCGTGATGGGGAAGCCGTTGCCTTCCCTCGACGGGGAGACCGACGTGGTCGAGGCCTACCGCGTGCTGTTGTCGGGAGCGACGGGCATCGTCGTGAAACGGGACGGCGTTCCCCTCGGGTTGATCACCCGGGCCGACCTGGTCGCCTATTGGGTGGCGTGGTCGCCCCATGGGATCGAAAAAGAGGCGGTCCTGAAATGAAGTTCGAGACGCGCGCCATCCACGACGGTCAAGCGCCGGATCCCGTCACCGGCGCGGTGACGGTCCCGGTGTTTCAAACGTCCACGTTCCAACAGGACGCTCCCGGACGGCACCGGGGGTATGAATACGCCCGGACGGGAAACCCCACGCGGAGCGCGTTGGAGACGGCGCTGGCTTCCTTGGAAGGAGGGAAACACGCCCTGGCCTTTTCGTCGGGGGTCGCCGCCACGAACGCCGTCTTCAGCCTGCTCAAGCAAGGCGACCACATCGTCGCCGGGGACGACCTGTATGGCGGGACCTACCGGCTGCTGGAACGGGTTTTCAGCAAGTGGGGGATAACGACCACCTACGCCGACGGCGGCGATCCGGAGTCCTTTCGGCGGGCGATGCGGAGCTCCACGCGATTGGTTTGGGTGGAAACGCCCACAAACCCGCTCCTGAAAATCGTGGATATTAAGGCGATCGCAAAGGAATCTCGGAACCGAAACGTCCTGGTGGCGGTGGACAATACCTTCGCGAGTCCCTTTTTTCAGAATCCCCTTTCGCTCGGCGCGGACATCGTCGTTCACAGCACGACCAAATACATCGCCGGACACAGCGACCTGGTCGGGGGGGCGGTCGTGGTCAACGACGACGAGGTTTATCGAGAGTTGAAATTCCTTCAGAACGCCGCCGGGGCCGTTCCCGGCCCCTGGGACGCCTGGCTGACGCTGCGCGGCCTAAAAACCCTGGCCGTTCGAATGAAAGCCCATGAGGAGAACGCCCTCTTTCTCGCTAATTTCTTGTCCCGTCATCCTGGGGTCAAGCGGGTGCATTACCCGGGACTCAAATCGCATCCCGGTCATCGTTTGGCCGCCCGGCAGATGAGCGGTTTCGGCGGGATGATCGGTCTGGAGCTTAAGGGTTCTCTGAAGGAAACGGATCGGTTCCTTTCGCGACTCAAGCTGTTCACCTTGGCGGAAAGCCTGGGCGGCGTGGAATCCCTGGTGTCGAACCCCGCGCGGATGACCCACGCCTCCATCCCCCGGCAACAACGGTTAGCCCGGGGCATCGCGGACACCCTCGTCCGCTTGTCGGTGGGGATCGAAAACAAGGCCGATCTCAAAGAGGATTTGGTCCAGGCGCTCTCCGGGGAAACGGCGGCGCGCGGCGGGTTACCAAAAGGTTCGCCGGTTTACTTGTAGTGTCGTAAGAGAACTGGCGAGGTTTTAAGGACCAACTTGCCCCGGCCAAGCTCGAAGTTGAGCGAACAGGGCGCTAAAGCGGCGGAATCCATTTGTTGATTTCAACAAATCCCGTGCCGCTGAACCAACAGCCGCACGGGATTTTATTTTTCAGGAGGAAAAAGTCATGGCGGAGAATAAGAAGCTTTCCATCATCCTGATGAGCGGCGAGTTCGACAAGTCCATCGCGGCCTTCACCTTGGCCTCGGGGGCGGCGGCCATCGGATACGAGACCAACGTGTTCTTCACCTTTTGGGGGTTGAACAACGTTAAAAAGAAGAAAGGCCGGAGCTTCATCGGCAGAGGGGTCCTGGCCCGCTTCTTCAATTTCCTCCTGGGAGGGAGCCGAAAACTGCCCCTGAGCCGACTCAACTTCGGCGGACTCAGCCCGATCCTCCTGACGGGCCTGATGAAGTCCCGGAACGTGGCCACGCGGGACGAATTGTTCAACGCCTCCGTCCAATTGGGCGTCAACTTATACGCCTGCGAAATGGCGTTGACCGTCCTCGGCCTGACCAAGGACGATTTAATCCCCGAGGTCAAAAGCATCCTGGGCGTGGCCAAATTCCTGGAGCTGTCCGCCGGCGGGCAGACCCTTTTCCTATGAGTTCGTTCGCGCTGGACATCACCAAAGAGCACTGTCCGATGACCTTCGTTAAGGTGAAGCTGCAGCTTTCCAAGCTGCAGGCCGGCGATACGTTGGAGGTCCTCCTCTCCGAAGGGGAACCCCTCGAAAACGTGCCGAAGTCGGCCGTCGAGCAGGGGTTCCAGGTCTTGGAACTCACCCGCGTGAAGGGGCCCGTGCACAAGCTGGTCATTAAAAAGTAACCGATTCAAATCGAGGGGAAATACGGGAGCCGAGCCATGAATCAAATTAATTCCATCGCAATCAAAATCCGGAAACAGACGGCCGTCGTCATGGCGTCGGCTCTCCTTTTCACCAGTCTTTTCTCCCCGCTCGCGGAAGCCGGGTTTTGGCAGGACCGCCGCCGGGCGGCCGAGGCGAGGGGGAATCGAGGGGACGGGCCGACGCTGGTCGCCGCCCTTCCCGCGGGCGTATCGGCGGACCCCCTTCAAATCATCAAGCAATTGCCGGGAATCGACCCTCGCCGGGTGACGCAATCCCTTCCGGAGTCGGTCGCCCGCAACCTGCCCGACGGTTTTTCAAGCCGTCACGCGGCGCTCCTTTCCGCCCTCGTCGGTCCATTTGGAACCGTCCGATCCATCGAGCCGGGAAAAGGGAAGGAGAAAGAAAAGGTCGTCCTCTTCCTCCAAGACATCCACCTGAATCCGGAGGCCCAAACCAATATCGGCCGACTC
This sequence comes from Elusimicrobiota bacterium, assembly GCA_003158755.1. Classification (GTDB taxonomy): domain Bacteria; phylum Elusimicrobiota; class Elusimicrobia; order FEN-1173; family FEN-1173; genus FEN-1173. The sequence goes on from PMLF01000340.1 coordinate 3,748, forward strand.
ATCCAATCCGTGGCGCAAAAGGACCGCGTCGGGGTGGTGGCCCTGGAGGGAGCGTTCGATGCCATCGACGTGAGCCGGTACCGGTCGTTCGCTCATCCGGATTCCGTCCGGCGGGCGGCCGACGCCTTGTTCCATGAAGGGAAGATTTGCGGTCCCATCCACGGCGCGTTGACGGACGCTCCGGCGGATCTGAGGTATCTCGGAGTGGACGACCCCGCGCATTATTCCGCCAACGTGGAAGCCTATCGTCGGTCCAGCGGACTCGTTTCCCAATACAAAACGCGGTTGTCGGACATCAAGAGGGAGCTGTCCCGCGTCAAGGGCGGCGTGTTCAATCCGGGACTTTTGGATTTCGACGGAAAAGTGGAATCCTATCGCGCCGGGACCCTCCCCCTGGGGGATTACGTTCGGATCCTCGCCGGACGGGCTCCCTCGGTTCCTTCGAACGTGAAAGAGTTCCTGGAGGCGTTGGACAGCGAGGCGAAGCTGGATTTCAAGAAAGTGGAGGCCGAAAGGTCTCAACTGATCGGCCGGTTGGTCCATTCGTTGGGGAAAAAGGACATCGACGGCCTCGTGGAAGAGACCGCCGCTTACCGGTTGGGACAAATCCGCTACTCGGAGTTTTATCGGAGCCTCCAGGTCCTCGGCAAGAAAGCGGGCGTCTCCCTGGGGAAGTATCCCGAAATGGAGAGCTACATCCGGTATATCCTCCTGTCGGAGCGGATCAACGCGGAGAGCCTCTTTTCCGAAGTCCTCGCCCTGGAAAAGTCCGTCTACGACGGGCTCGCCGAATCGAAAGAAGAAAAATACCTGGTGGAACGGTCCTCCCAAGTGTTCCGCATCGGAAAGTTGCTGGACTTTTCCCTGACTCCCGGGGAATGGCGGGATTATCAGGGCTCATACGCCGTATCCGTTTCTCCGATTCCCTTTGACCTGACCTCCTTCGAGGATTTCTATAAGGAGGCCGACGCTCGGAACCAATCTCTGGCGAGGAACCTGATCCAATCCCCCGAATTCAACGCCTCGGATTTATCCGTGTTGGTGGCGGGAGGATTCCATACCGAGAGGGTCGCGGGTTTGCTCCGGGACCAGGGGGTCACGGTGGTGACCGTCGCCCCCAAAATCACGAAAGTGGATTCCGAGAACGGCACGACCTATTTGTCCGTCTTCACTCAGGAGAAGACGCCGCTGGAGAAATGGTTTGAGGGGGAAAAACTGTTCCTTTCTCCCCTGCGCACCGAGCATCTGGACGAGTTGCCTCTCCTGGTCTTGGCGGAAGAGGCCTGGAGCCTTCCGGCGGGAGAAGTATTCAGGGACGCTCAGCGGGAGTTCGAGCGGTTGTCGCCCGAATCGGCGGCGGACCGCCGCGTGACCGTCGAGAAGATCAACGGCGCCGCCCGGATCACGATCACCCGCCTTTCTTCGGCGGAAACCCGCACGATCGAAGTGCGACTGACGGGGGAAGGGGACGGCGCCGGGGCCGAATTCAGGGATTCCACGGTGACGGGAGGGCACTGGACCCCGGTCGCGACAATCCTTCGCGGCGCCCGGGAGAGGGTGCTCCATCTTTCCTGGGTCCGTGCCGCCGTCGATGCGCTGACGATCGACCGGAAGGCCGCCGTCGGCGCGGAAGTACGCGGCGGAGCCGCGAAACGGGAGGGCGCTTCCGCCCTTCCTCCCGCCGCGCCGTCGTCCGACAGGGGTCCCCTTGGGAACGGGTCGGAAGCCCCTTCCGCCTTCCGAGGGAGGGATTTCTATTTCGCTTCCAAGGAATTCCCTGTCCGCGTTTCCGGCGTTGCGGGAACGCCTTCCGCCGACGTCGAAGGGGTATATCAAGCCCTCCTTCATCATTCGGGCGCCGGCCGGTTCCTGACGAGCCTCTCGGATCGTTTGGATCGTGAGACCGGCGAAGCGGGAAGCGTCGTCAGCCTCGACGTGCGGGTGACCGCCGATCGCGAGTTGAACCACCATTACTCGTTTGAGGAAAGCGACGGCCGGTTGACGGTGTATCTCTCCCCGGCGGGAAGCGTGGATGGCTCCGATCTTTTCGGCGAGGCGCGGCCGATCGAATCCGCCTTGGCGAAGAGGATTTCAACCGAACCATTTTCCTGGGATAACTACCTCCATTCCCTCCTGCTTTGGTACGCCAACGTCCATCGCGGCGACGGGCCAAATTCCAAGACCATCACGAAGCGCCTGGAAAAGGCCCGTCGGAAAACCCTGGCTTCCTTCCGGATACCGGAGGGCGAATGGGACGATTACGTGGTGGCTTTCAATAATGAAAGGATTCTAAAAGCCATTAAAGAGACCAACGTGTCGGACCCTTCTTCCGCGCGGGAAGCCTTCGCCGCCGATTTGGGGCTTCCCTTGGACGTGGGAGTTCTGGTCTTCAAGAAAAGCAGCGCCAAAGAAGGCAGCGTCCCCGCCCGGTTGGGCGGCGGGCAATACGAGAGGGTCACCGAGTCCGGCATCAATTACGCCGACCGGGAAACGCCCGATTTTTATGAGCCGGGCACTCCCGCCGCGGTCCTGGACATCCTCTTCGCGGAAATATTGTTCCGTCGAAACAACGGGCATGTTTCCATCTTGAATGAATTGTCCCAAAAGGATTCGGACCTGACCGTCGATTCGATCTTCGCCGGGTTGGATCAACACGCCGGAACCGAGGCGCTGAACTATCTGAAACAAACCGTGATCGGAAACGGCCAGCCCGTCCTGGACGCCGAGGGAACGGTCCGTACCCACCGCTACATGGACAACGGGGCTTCCACGCTGACGTTCCAGCCCGTCGTCGAGGTGTTTTTGAAGGCGTTCCGCCTCCGAGTGAATCAATTCCCCGCCTTGGTGGAGAAGGCGAAATCCATCTTTGCCCGCTTTTTCTCCGCTCCGGTCGACAAATACGATTTCATCCCGGCCCAAAACACCTCCGAGGCCGTCAATCTGCTGACCGGCCCCTTGGCGGCCCTAAGCCGGGAGCGGGGAGAGGAGCCGGTCGTCCTGAACAGCCGCGCGGAGCATAACGCCATGGGCGTGAATTTCCGCGAGAACGGGATCAGCCGCGTGTCGTTGGATTTCGACGAGGACGGGTTCATCCGCCTGGACGATTTGCGGGTCGTCCTGCGTGAATACAACGAGGAAAAGGCCCACGGGAACCGGCGCATCCGCCTGGTGGCGTTGACGGGGGCGTCGAACGTTTTAGGCACGGGCGTCCTGACCCGCGGCGAGGATTACCTCCGGGAACTGGCCGCCGTGGTCCATGAATTCGGCGCGGAGCTCCTGGTGGACGGCGCCCAGGCCACGGCCCACCGGCGGATCGTCTTGGACGGCGAGGGGAACCGCTACGTGGACTACTTCGTCTTCTCGGGGCACAAAGTGCACGCCCCTTTCGGTTCCGGCGGCTTGTTCGCCAGGAAAGAGTCCTCCTTGACTTCCGGCGCCCTTCAGCAGGACCTCCCTCTCGGTCGGAGCAACGTGGCCGGACTCGCCGCCACGGCGGCGGCCCTGCAATTGCTCGGCGACGCCGGAATGGACCTCGTTGAATCCGAGGAAAGCGGCCTGACCCGTTACGCCGTCGAACAACTGACGCAAGTCCCCGGGTTGACGCTTTTCGGCATCAACGATCCCTCGAAAGCCCATTTGAAGGAAGGGGTCCTCGCCTTCAACCTGAAGGGGCTTTCTTTCCGGCAGCTCGGGCTGGCCTTGAGGGATCGGGGGCAGATCAGCAACCGGGGCGGCTGCCACTGCAGCGCGGACACCTGGTACACCGTCCTGTACCGGAATCAAATCCCGGATTCCGGCGGCGTCCGAGTCTCCCTCGCCCTCTACAACACCCGGGAGGATATCGACGTATTGAAAGAATCCCTGCTTTGGATCAACGACCATAAAAGCGAGTTTCGGGAACCGAAATCCACGCCGGTGGAAGTCGAAATTCAGGAGGTCAACGGGTCCATCCAGCCCTTGAAGCACCTCTTCTTCGACGCGAAAGACGGGGGAAAATACCTGGCCGTTTTGAGGGACGGGGGAATCCGGCGATTGGAAGTTCGGTTCCTCGACGAATCCGCGAGCGACCAACGGCCGGGGACCCAACTGGACGACGGCGTTCTGCGGATATTCCTTGAACGGGAACGGGAGCCGAATGTTTTGTTGTCCCGGTTGGCCGTGTTGACGACGAAGATCGACTGCTCTTCGACGGGATTCGTCGAAGAGGGAAAAGGGGATTTCTGCCCCACCGGAGCGGCCCTGAGGGAAGCCCTCGAAGAGGCCGGGCTTCTGAAAGGGACTTCCGCGGAGGAGACGGCCGCGGTTTACGGGTCCGACGCTATTTCAAAGGCGCCCGGGAATGCCGTCCAGATCCTTTGGGTCGCCCTGGGGGTGGTGTCGATCCAGTTCGTGAATTTTGGGGGAACGCATCTTTCATGGCTTCAATCCCTCACGGCGATCCTGCTCGCGGCCTTGGTGAACGAATTCGGGCACGTCGTTGAAACGAAGGGGAGATCGTTCCCTCGGTTCCGGTCGGAAGGCCGGGGATGGCGGAGGGTCCTCGGCTTTCGCCTGACGGTTCCGGGAGCGCACGGCCGTTCCGGGACGTTCGCCAATGCCGCGGCGCTCCTCGTGTTGGTGTTTGCGTATGATCCTTTTCATTTGCCGGATTCAATATTTGGGCCGCTTGTGTGGGCCAATTTTTTCATGGCCATCAGTCCTATTGATTTGCGGAGTGCGGTGGAGTATTCCAATGGATTTGATGGAAAACCGACAGATCCTGAACCGTCGGCGGGGTGGAAAAGGAAATTCAGGCGTGGGCACATCACAATTGCCACCTTGATCCTTTTCGCACTCAACTACAGGATTACCACGTTGATCCTGACTTTCCCGGTGCTCCTGGCCATCGTCGTGGCCCCCTATGCCCAAGATGAATGGAAGGTTATCCGCGCCGAAGCCCGGATCATCGACTCTCTGGTGTCCGAGGCGGGCGAGAAAGGTTCCGGAAAGGAAAAGGCCGAAGAGCTCCTCGCGGAGTTTCTCAATCAGGACAGGCTGTTGGCGGACCATGTCCCTTCTCGTGAAGGGAAGGGCGTGACTCTCAACGATGTCCTCCGGTCTTTCCGTTCCCGCTTGTCCTCGGGCAGCCGGCTGCAGCGGTGGGCGGCCCGGCGGGCCCTTTCTCTCGAGTCGAAAACGAGGGGCGCGACGGTGAACCCGGTCAAGGTTCTGGATTTGATTGCCGCCAATGTGGGGTACGTCGATGTCATAGTAACGGAGAGACCTGATTATATTCTCGTCCAAAAGGCTCTCGAAGAAACAACGGTGGGGAAACAGTTTCAAAAGGCCCTATTCGATAGTGGGATTAGGACCCTCGCCCTCGCGCCGGTCGCTAAAAGCCCGGTGGAGAATGAAGTCCCCGGATCGATCTATTCCGACGGTAAACTCGGACTGTTCGGGAATTTCAGGAATATCAACGATGATTCAACCTTGATTGTCCGGGCGGTGGCGGATGCGTCCGTCCGTCTTGACACCTCGCAAAACGAAGGTGATGGAATTGGTTATTTCGCCCCGGCGAGCAAGGGAGTGAACTGCGCCAAGGGTAGATCGTTAGAAAAAGAATTGGTGGCGGTGGGGATTCTGCCCGCCCCGGTGGAGACGACGACCAGCGTCGTTAAATCCTCCAACGCCGCAGACATCCTTTGGGCGGTCGCGGTCGCGGCGGCGCTGCATTGGGTCGGGCACACGTCTTGGTCGGTCTCCGTTATCGGCGCCGCGCTGGCCGTCCTCGTGAATGAATCCGGACACTTGATCCAGACCCGTCGGTTTGGTTTGGATTTTAGGACGGATGGCGCTCTGGCCCCGCTGGGATTCGGCTGGAAGCCGTTGGAGAAAATCCTCGGCCTCCGGATTTCGATCCCCCGGGCGGCCGGTTGGTCGGGTATCCTGGCCAACATCGTGGCGGCGGCGGTGTTCTGGGTCCTTGCGGCCCATTATCCCGGGCTAAAACCTCTCCTCATTCCATTCGTGGTCGCCAACGCGTTGCTCGCCCTCGGACCGACGGACGCGATCGAAACGTGGAAGCAATTCCGCGGCCTGCCGCGGTTCGTCAATGATGACGGAAGCATCACCGCCATCGGTCGCGAAGTCGGTTTGACGTTACCCCGTGAGACCCCCCCGNNCCCGTATAAAATCGCGATCAGTGCGTTTGTCCTCATTGGGTTTCTGGGTTTGGTTTCAAAAAGGCCGGCCGGTTATGCGGTGTCCGCTGCGTCCTTGGTCCTCGTTTCCATCCTCCATTTACGGGATTGGTTCCGTCGGCTTAACCGCGAAGCGTCCGTCGTGGCGGCTCTGGTCCAGGTGAAAAATGGGGCCGGGGGGCGGGACGATGCGTCGGCGCTTCTGGGAGAACTTCTGAAGAACGAGGATTTCTCCTATCACCTCCGGTCGTGGGCTGGGCCCCGGGCGGGCCTGAACGAAGTCGTCGACTTGTTCGGTCGGAAGATCCGGAACCCCGGGGTGATCGGGTGGGCCGCCCGGCGGGCTCTGGAACGTCAATTGAGAGCCCGGGGGATCCCCGTCGACGGGAAACTCCTGAAAGGCTTCCTCACGGGCGCCAGCCGGAATCCGGGGGATTGGGCCGAAACCTTCACCGGGAAAAGCCTGCCGCTCTTCGTCCCTCCGTCGGCGACCGACGAGGAATTGAAAGCCGCGGTGACCTTGGCGAAGGTGTTTGAGGCGACGCGCGTCTTGTTGGTGGTGGAGACAGGGAGGGAAGCGGGCGCGAGGGAAGCGGTGAAAGCTTCCGGAGCGGAATCCATCGTCGGGTTCCACGTTGTGCCCGACGGGAGTTATCAGACGGAGGGTGGCAGCTCGAGCCGGTTGACTCTGGCGGCGGAGGGTTGGACGCGGTTGGCGTCGGAGCTGCCGGGAACGACCGCGCCGGTCGCCGTCGGGAAAGTCCGCCTTGAGGGAGTCCCCGAAGACCTTTGGTTGTACCAATACCGGGAATTGGTGAAGGATTTATTAAATGCGTTGTCCCTCGTCCACGACATCAGCGCCGGACTGGTGCTGGAGTTGAAGACGATCGCCGACGCTTTGGTGAAGGCGTAATCCTCATACCACAAATGCAAAGGAGAAATTCATGTCTCGAATCAAATGGAAACTCATCACTCGAGCGGCGCTCGCGTCGCTCCTTTCGTCCGCAACGCTCGTCCATGCCACCGATGGTTACTTTCTGCCCGGCTACGGAGTGAAGTCCGAGGGTGCCGGCGGCGCCGGCGTGGCGTTCCCGCAGGACGCCTTGGCTCCGGCCACGAACCCCGCGGGGATCGCTTTCGTCGATAACCGGTTGGACGTCGGCGTGGATTATTTCCGGCCCATCCGGAAAGCGGAAATTACGGGAAACCAGCTTCCGCCGGGATATCCGGATGTGAACGGTTCCTACGACGCGAACGGCAAGAAGAACTTCTTCATCCCTCAAATCGGTTACACCCGTCCTTTCGGGGACCAGTTCACCGCGGGGGTCGCGGTGTACGGCAACGGTGGGTTGAACACGACCTACGCCAAACCGTTTC
>PMLF01000199.1 GCA_003158755.1 Elusimicrobiota bacterium
ATTAACTTTACGTGAGGATTTGGGGAGTCAGTTTTTGTAGGGGAGCGGGTGGAGGCGGAGGGACGACTTCAAAGGTTCAAACTCGGGATCTTTGTGGACCAAGACAGCCCCCAACCGTTCGGCCGTGGCGGCGACCCAGGCATCGGCTACAGATAGGCGATGAGAAGCTTTGATGCGTCCGGCGGCCAAACCCAGTTCCTCATCGCTTTCAACGACATGGAGGGGGAGCTGCTTGAGGGCGGTGATGAATTCCCCGGCCTCGGATTCGCCTTGTTCTTGATGGACGATGTAATAACACTCCATCATGGATATGAAGGAGACGTGGATCTTCCCCGACCCGTGGGCTTTCAACAGGCGGATGACCTCCGCCGCCCCGGGCTCATTTTCCCGGTAGCAGAGGAGGGCCGACGTATCGAGGACCCAAGCTTCAGCCGCGGGCGGCATCTTCGCGGCGCGAACGCAGGAGGGCCTTCAGCAGTCCCGTCTTCCGGGACGGATGGCGAAAGGCTTCAATGGGATCCTTGGGAACGGGGTGGACGAAGATCAGTTTCCCGTCCTCCACCCACTCCAGTTTCTGCCCGGGCTTCATGCCGAAACGCCGGCGGATGAACGCCGGCACCGCCGTCTGGCCTCGATCGGTCAATGTGGTTTCCATACGAAAAGTTTACATGCTAAAACGTAAAAAAACAAGCAGGTTTTAAAAATTTAACTGTTTCCTCGCCCCAGGATTTGCGAAATCATCCGCGGGGGACATATTCCGGGCTCAACACCCGGTTTCGTAGTGAACTTTAACCGTTTCCGTCCTGGTTTTAGAGGATCGGATCGAAATGTTCTTCGTACAGATCGTGAAGGATGACCTCATGGCCGTTTTCGCCCAGCGTTTTCATGCAGGCGGAAGCAATGGCGTGGTTGAAAGCCGCCAGNNTCACCTCAAGGATCGATTCAGAGGTTAGAGAATATCTTCGAGAATCTCGGCGGCGGATCGCACGAATTCCGGGCACACCGTCCGGGACAATTGTTTCTCGGAGGCCTTTTTGGCGTCGGCCGGGTCGCCCAGGTCACAGCCGAGCAGGTCCCGACAATTCACCGACTTGTGCTTCGCTTTGAAACGGTGGTCAAATTCTTGGACCAGGGAATAAGTCTTTTCCCGCTTTTCCTGATCCTCCAAGCGGTCGCGCCCGTGTTTTATGCTGATCGCCAAGTAGGCGCCGGTGACCGCGCCGCACGTCTGGCAGGTCCGGCCCATGCCCGCACCGAAAGCGCAGGAAAGCTTGAGGGCGGCGTCCCGGTCCAGACCCAGGGAGGGACTGAACGCGGATAGAACCGCCTGGGAGCAATTGAAACCTTTCATGAACGCATCAACGGCTTGTTCGGATTTGGTCACGGGTGGACTCCGCTCTTGGTCCTGACAAATTGAGGCATGACCGGGGACCAGGCGTCAATGGCCTTGGTTCGTTTTTCGCGGGTGAATACGGAATGCGGGACGTTCGATGGGATCGCGATGACTTCGCCCGGTTTCAATCCGACCGTCTTCTTGTCGACCTCAAAAAATAGCTCGCCTTCCAAAACCATAGTCACCTGTTCGCTTACATGGCGATGGCTAGCAAAGCGGCAGCGAGGCGCAAGCTCAAAATACGTCAACAAAGTCTTTTCCAAGGCCACGCCCCACATTTGGGCGCCGGGGACATCCGGTTTCAGGGCCAGCGTTTCACGCGGGAAATATACGGCTCTCTCGCCGAGGTTCATTTTCATGCAGACGGCCGAAACCGGACAAAGGGTCCGAAAATCGTCGGAGGATTTGATCGGCGCCGGGACAAGCTTTCTGTCCACCTTCTGAAACCCTCTCCTGGCGAAATACCCTTGAGCCGTGGTGGTTAAAAGGAAAAGCTCGTTGACGTTCTGGATATGCGCATGGGCGACGGCCCTTGAGCAAAGTTCCCCACCGATTCCTTTCCCGCGAAATTCCGGTCGCACGACCAGTCTTCGGAGAAAACCGAAGCCGCCATAGACCTCCACTCCGACAACGCCGATGATCCTCTTCGCAGATTTGGCTAGGATGAAACTCTTCAAAGAAGAGGAAATCCCGACGGTCGACATTTGAGATTGAGACAAAAACCTCTTGATGTCGTTTGCATCTCTTGGCTTCGCAAGCGCGTATGCAATTCCTTTCATGGCGACCTCTCATTCGTCTTGATCATGCCGGGATCATTTCCTGGGAAAGACTAAGAACCTATCCAAAAAAACCCCGCTCACCCTGAGCTTGTCGAAGGGGGAGCGTCCTTCCGCGAAGATGGCTCATGCTTCGACACGCTCAGCATGAGCGGTATTGAGGGTTATTTGGAAAGGCTCCAATCAACCACTTTGTTTCAGGGTGCCGCTTTGATCAAGAAACGCGGCCAAAGCGTGAAGGACTTCCACCAAAACCATTTACTGAGGGCCGGAATATCGGTCGAACAATCCTATAAAAAATAAATTGTTCGTTTTCTTTCTTTGGATGAAGAAAGAAAATCATCGATCCTCCCGGACAAAATGGAGGAAGAACTCGACGTTGCCCTCCGGGCCTTGGATCGGCGAGGGGCATTCGCCCCTCTTGGAGAAACCCCACGCCGGGAGAAAATCGGAAACTTTCCGGACGACGGCTTGCCGGACGGACGGGTCCCGCACAACCCCCTTGGGCGCGAGCTTCGGCTCCACCTCGAATTGGGGCTTGACCAGCGCAACGAACTCCGCGCCGGGATCGACGAGGGACGCCAGATGGGGAAGAATTTTTTCCAGGGAAATGAAAGAAACGTCGATGGTGACGAGGGACGGAGAGAAAGGCAGGTCCGTCTTTTGGAAACGGAGGATGTGGGTGTTCTCGCGGGAGACCACTCGGGGATCGTTGCGGAGCGTCCAATCGAGCTGGCCGGAGCCGACGTCCACGGCGAAAACCTTCAACGCGCCCCGCTGGAGCAAACAGTCCGTGAAACCGCCGGTGGAAGCGCCCACGTCCAGGCAGTCCCTGCCGGAAAGGTTCACCCGGAAGGCATCCAAGGCGCCCTCCAGTTTTTCACCCCCGCGCGAGACGTATTTTCGTCCCGGCGTCACTTCCAGGACCTGATCCGGGGACACCGTCGATCCCGGCTTCAGTATCTTCACTCCGGGGGCTTTGACCCGGCCGGCGAGGAGCAACGACTGGGCCGCGGGGAGAGACTCGGCCAACCTTCGTTGGACGAGCAACTCGTCCAGTCTAACCTTAGAAGTTCTCACGAAATGTCAGGACCATTCATGGGGAGGATCAAGAACCGACGGAAACCACTGTGTTGGGGGCGGGTANNCCTCCCCCTTTGAAAAAGGGGGATGGAGGGGGATTTTAAACCACTAGGACACATCAAATCCCCCCGGACCCCCCTTTTTCAAAGGGGGGACACCCATTTTTCAACAATATCATCAGATCCCGGCGCTCAGCCATCGTTTCTGAAACTCCTCCACCTTCGCCGCGATCTTGGCGGCGGAGAGGCCGGTCTTGTCGCGAAGGATGGTCTGGCTGCCGTGCTCGACGAAAGAATCGGGCAGGCCGATGGAGCGGATCGAAACGTTTTCCCCCTCCAGCGCTTCCTTGACGGCGGAACCGAAGCCGCCGATCAGGGTGTTCTCCTCGAGGGTGATGAGACGCGGCGTCCTGCGGGCGAGCTCCATCAGCCACTCTTTGTCCAACGGTTTGGCGAAACGGGCGTTGGCGACGCCGACGGAAATCCCTTTGGCTTCCAGATCCTCGGCGGCCCGCAGAGCTGGTTGGACCAGGTGTCCGATGGCGAGGATCGTCGCGTCCCGCCCCTCGCGGAGGACTTCCCCCCGGCCGATGGGCAGGAGGCGCAGTTCCGAATCCATCGGAACGCCCACGCCCGCGCCGCGCGGGTAACGGATGACCGACGGGCCGGGAAGGTTGAGGGCGGTCTTCATCATGTGCCGCAATTCGTTTTCGTCCTTGGGCGCCATCACGGTGAAATGCGGCATCATCCGCACGAAAGACAGGTCGAAGGCGCCGTGGTGGGTCGGACCGTCGTCGCCCACCAGGCCGCCCCGGTCCAGGCAGAAAACCACCGGAAGTTTCTGGAACGCCACGTCGTGCAGCATTTGGTCGAAGCCGCGTTGAATGAAAGAAGAGTAGATGGCGACCACCGGCTTCAAACCCCCGCACGCGAGGCCCGCGGCGAAGGTGACGGCGTGCTGCTCTCCCAACCCCACGTCGAAGAACCTCGTCGGAAATTCCTTCCGGAAGAGGTCCAGACCCGTCCCTTCCGGCATGGCGGCCGTGATCGCGACGATCTTCGGGTCTTCCTTGGCCAGCCGGACCACCGTCTCGCCGAAGACCTGGGTGTAAGAAGGCGGGCCGGCCGGAACCTTATCGAATTCGCCGGTGGCGGGGTTGAACTTGGAGACGCCGTGAAACTTGACGGGGTCCTGTTCGGCGAAGTCGAACCCTTTGCCTTTCTTGGTGACCACGTGGAGCAACTGCGGCCCTTTGAGCTGCTTGACGGCGGTCAGGATTTCGACCAGTTGAACCACGTCGTGGCCGTCCACCGGCCCCAGGTAACCGAACCCCATTTCCTCGAAGAGGACTCCGGGGAAGAGGAACACCTTGACGCGGCGCGCCAGGCGCAGCAAATAGGCTCCATAAAAATTAATGCGAGTGAGGAACTTCTCGATCTTCTTCTCCACCCGCTGGACGGAACCCAGGGTCAACAGCTTGGCCAGGAACGATCCGAAAGCCCCCACCCGGTGGGAAATGAACATCTGGTTGTCGTTCAAAATCACGAGGAGGTCCGTGCCCAGGATGCCGGCGTTCTGCAAGGCCTCGAAGGACATGCCGCCGGTCAGGGAGCCGTCGTTCACCATGGCCACGACGTGGTGGTCCTGCTTCTGCGTATCCCGCGCCACGGCGTAACCCAAGGCGGCGGAGATCGCGGTGGAGGCGTGCCCGACGTTGAAGTGGTCGTGCTCGCTTTCCGCCCGGACGGGAAACCCCGAGATTCCGCCGAACTGCCGCAAGGTGTGGAACCGGTCCCGCCGGCCCGTGAGCAGCTTGTGGGGGTAGGCCTGATGCCCCGTGTCGAAGACGATCTTGTCCTTGGGGGAATTGAATACGTAGTGGAGCGCGATGATCAGCTCGACGGTGCCCAGCCCCGAACCCAGATGGCCGCCCGTCTGGGTGGTGACCTCCACGATCTTCTCGCGGATGTCCTTGGCGAGTATGGGCAGGAGGTCCCGCCGGACTTTTTTCAAATCGTCGGGATTGTTGACGCTGTTCAAGATGTTCATCTATTTTCTCCGTTCAATGATGAAATCCGCCAACTCTTCGAATTGCCGCGCCCGACGGCCGAAAAGCCGCAACGCTTTCTTGGCGCCGGCCACGGCTTCGCGGGCGCGGTCTTGGGATTCCTCCAGGCCGTACACCGCCGGGAACGTGAGCTTGCCGTTGTCCCGGTCCGACCCGCGCTTGCCCAGGAGCGCCTTGTCCCCGATGATATCCAATATATCGTCGGCGATCTGGAAAGCCATTCCGATTTTTTCGCCGTAGGCGTCCAGGGCTTTCACTTTCTTCGCGGAAGCGCCGGAGAGGAGCGCCCCCGCCCGGAGACTGGCGCGGATCAAGGCGCCGGTCTTTCGACTGTGGATGAAGTGGAGCATTCCCTCTCGCGCCCGAGCGTCGAACTCGGCGTCCTCGGCCTCCAAGTCCGCCGCCTGCCCGCCCACCATGCCGAGGGTCCCCGCCTCGCGGGCGACGGTCTCGACGGCGGCCAGGGCCCAGGCGGGCTTCACGCCCTTCACGCGGGCGTTCCGGGCCATCAGTTCGAACGCGAACGTCAGGAGAGCGTCCCCCGCCAGAATGGCCATCCCTTCGCCGAACACTTTGTGGCTGGTGGGACGTCCGCGGCGCAAATCGTCGTCGTCCATGGAGGGAAGATCGTCGTGGACCAAGGAATAGGTATGGAGGACTTCCAGGGCGCAGGCCGTCGGAATCACCCGTTCCGCCCGCCCGCCGCACAGTTCCGCCGCGCCGACACATAGGAAGGGCCGCAGGCGCTTCCCCCCGGCGAACACGGAATACCGCATGGCCTTGTGGATGACGGACGGCGCGATGCCTTCCCGCAAAAGGAACCGGTCCAAAGCCCGGTCCACGCGGGCGCTCACCCGCGCCATGGCTTTTTCCAAAAGGCTCATAAGAAAGAAAGGCAAAAGGTAAAAGGTAAAAGGTAAAAGGTAGGAAAACACCCGATTTGAATGGCGTCCTTCCTTACTTTTTCCTTTTTACTTTTTTCTTTTGCCTTGCCTTTATCTTTCATGCCACGACCTCGAAAATTCGTTTGATCCCGCGGGCTTTGCCCGCGGTCTCGTCCACGTCCACGAGCGCCGCGCAAAACTGCCCCGCGCCTTCGGCCGGCTCGTAGCGGACTTTGAGGCCCGTCATGAAACGTTGAATGGCTTCCTCCCGTCGGACGCCGATGACCCCGTCCCGGGGACCGGTCATGCCGGCGTCGCTTATAAAGGCCGCGCCGCCGGGAAGGACGCGCTCGTCGGCCGTCTGGACGTGGGTGTGGGTGCCGAAAACGGCGCTCACGCGCCCGTCCAGGTACCACCCCATGGCCTGCCGTTCGCTGGTGGTTTCCGCGTGCATGTCCACCAGGGTCACGTCGGCCTTCAACTCCCTCAGGAGGGCGTCCGCCGCCCGGAAAGGGCAATCAATCTCGGCCAAGTGGTGGCGACCCATCAGTTGGATCACGGAGACTTTCCGTCCGCCGACATCGAACACCCCCGACCCGTGGCCGGGCACGCCCGGCGGATAGTTGGCCGGGCGGATCACTCGCGGGTCCGCCAGCAGCGGCAGGGTTTCGCGCTTGTCCCAGGTGTGGTTGCCCAAAGTCAGGACATCGACGCCCAAAGCAAAAAGCTCCCGGGCGTGGTCGGGCAGGATACCGGCGCCGTGGGAGGCGTTCTCTCCGTTGGCGACGACGAAATCGATTTTCTCCTCCCTCCGCAAGCGGGGAAGGGTCCGGGCCGTTATATTCCGCCCGAGCTTGCCGAAAATGTCGCCGATAAAAAGAATTTTCATGGGAAGCGGAAAATTATATCAAATCCCTCTCTTGACGCTTCCTTTGATCTGGAATACACTTGGAAAGAGTTTATTGAAGGGGGTTTTCCATGAAGCCGAGCCTTGCGTCATTAATATCCATCCTTATTTTACCCTCCATCGTTTTCGCCGCCGATCCCGTTCTTCTCAAAAATGTTTCCGGCACCGTTGAACTGAAAGCCGGAGAACAAGCCGCCTGGACCCAGGCCCTGCCGGGGGCGAGCGTCCCCTCCGGGTCCCAGGTCCGCACCGGCGCCGACGGCCGGGCCGAACTCAAATTCAAGAACAAAACCTCGGTATGGCTGAAACCCTCCACCAACGTCGCCCTGGAACAACAGGGGGCCAAACACAACCGCATCATCCTGGCGAACGGGTCCATGAAGCTCCGCGTGCCGCACCTGGGGTTTCGGGAGAAATTCGAGGTCCGCACGCCCGTGGCCGTGGCCTCCGTGCGCGGCACCGTGTTCACCGTCGACGACCGGAACCTTCAAACCCTCTTCGGCGACGTGAAGATGGCCTTCGACGACGGACGGAAGCTGGACGTCCCCCAGGGGACGGGGTTCAACGGCGAGAAGGTTTCGCTCCTCTCCCGGATCGAAGAGGAAATCGGCCTGGAGAACTGGGCGCCGGGCATCGCCGACGACCAGCGCCGGCGGGAGCTGCAGGAATTCGTCAACAACCGGCAGCAGATCCGCGACTTCGCCCATGACGCGCTGGCCCGCAACAACGAGGTGATCGCGTCCCTGGCGGCCGCGGTGAAACAAAACGATTTCGCCGCCGGTCGGACGTTGACCGACGTCCACGGCAACCTGGTCCGCGTCGAGCAGGTGCTGGACCGACCCAACCCTTCCACCATCCAAGTGACAAACGTTACCTTGAGGACTTCCTACAACTTCACCAGCGGGAGGTACTCCTACCACGGAACCCCGGACTCCCGCATCGACGCCCTGATCGGAAAAGCCGTCTTCAACGAGAACCTGCCGACGCAGATCTCCGATTTCCCGGGATTCTTCTCGTCGAACAAGGACTCGGTGAAGATCGACTACGCCGACCTCATCGCCGTGAACATGTCCGACCCGAACCACATCGCCACCGTGGCCTTCCTGGGCGAACGGGGGAACCTCGATCCCAGGAATCTCGGCTATACGGACGACATCGTTTCGAACCTCTACGTCGGGAACCTAAACGGACGCGAGGAACTCTCCACTCTGAGCAAGGCCAACGCCGTCTCCTTTGGGCTGACCGGATACCAAGAGAACAAGTTGGCAAAAAGCAACTATGGAAATGGATCGAACGGTCAGCTTTACAGCTTCGCCGAGAAGCCGTTTACTAAATTACCCAATACTCAAACTTGGACCAATGGGACCGGCGCCAGCAATATTTGGGTCTGCACGGAAAATTACGTGATCAACAACTCCGGCGGTATCCGCAACGTGTCGGACTATACCTCCTCCGGAATCAACGTGTCGGACCTCTTGGGGAACTCGGCGGCGGAGTCGGTGGTGTTCGTGAAAGGAGAAAAAAGGATCGGCAACGGCCTTGCGCCCGACAACGCCAACGACATCCTCGGCACCAACATCGACCTGGTCATCATCCCCGACCTGTTCTACGCGGTCGCGAAAACATTGGCCACCAGCGCCGACGTCTTTAACACAACGCACTGATTTCATTAAATGGCTTCCCCCGAGGATGAACACCGCTCCGGGGGAGGCTTTTTGTAATCATTAATAAACGCCCGTCGAATCGGGCCATTACACATACTGATCTTTAACTTTTAAATGGATACAAATACGTCCGTCACCCCGGCGAAAGCCGGGGTCCAGGATTTGGATCGGATTCTTGAAGAAAGCTTCGAACCCTGGATACCGGCTTTCGCCGGTATGACGACATTCAGTCTCGTACCCATTGGTTTGTTAAAGATCAATAAAATGAGGCCTTCATGAGAAAAGCAGCCCTCGCCGTCCTCCTCGCGGCCGCCGTCCTTTTGCCCGGGACGAGCCGCGCGGAAGACCAGTTCTCCAGCTTCGCCCTCCAGCAAGTGGGAAAATTGATCTCCAACCCGCCCCTCTTCCTCTATGAGTTTCAAAGGAACATGGAGTCCACGACCCCCATCCCTCCCGGGAAATTCATCGGGGTCAACTACCACTTCCTGGGCGGAATACTGATCATCCCCCTGCCGGACATCACGACGGATTACAACATTTCCGGGAAAGTGCGCCTCCATCCGGAGGGACGGCTTTACCCGGGCCTGCCCCAATTGGACCTGGACGCCGGATATTGGAAATCGCCCCTGGCCCACAAGCTGGAGCACCCGGACGCCTCGGCCACCGATTCCCAAACCAAGCTGACGAGCCTCAATGTCGGCGGGCAGTACATGGCGGCCGTGATGTCGAGTTCGGTGGAACCCCGGGTGCGCCTCTTCTGGGGCTACAAAGTTTCGCGCCTCCACGTCGACATGGGCCTCAACAAGCCCTCCGACGTCTTCGGCACCCAGGTGCAGAGCTTCTCGGGCCGCCTCCGGGAGGATACGTTCTCCGCCGGCATCGAGCACGCCTACTCCGACGGAAAACGCTGGACCATGGAGGGAGGTTACGGACTCAAGAACCACCTCCTCTCCGCCAAGGTGGCCTGGTCCGGGACATTCCTGGAACTGGGCTTCAACATCTATCCCGAATCGGTGTTCATCATGCAGCCCGAGGTGAACTTCCATGTCTACTTCTAAGGGGCGCGCCATGAAAAAAATCCTTTCCACGACGATCGCCGTCGCCCTCGGC
This sequence comes from Elusimicrobiota bacterium, assembly GCA_003158755.1. Taxonomy (GTDB): domain Bacteria; phylum Elusimicrobiota; class Elusimicrobia; order FEN-1173; family FEN-1173; genus FEN-1173. Next base: position 9,886 of record PMLF01000199.1, read on the forward strand.
GCCGGGAACCTCCTCGCGACGGGCTTCGAGAGCCGGCAGTTCATCCCCTACTTCAACATGCGGGTGGACCAGGGCGGTTATCTCCCCGACAAAGGCGCCTTCTTCACGGGCGCCAACATGAACATGCAGGCGGGACTCCTGGCCAAAGTCAACGACCGGCATTCTTTCTTCGGCCTCTACAACCTGGACTTCGAGGGACAAGCGTTCCAGTTCCCCGACACCCAGGAGTTCGACTCCAAGAGCCAGGCTCATTTGTTCAACCTGGAATACCGCTGGAAAATCGACGACCATTGGCGGGTCCGCCCCGGCATCGCCCTCGGAAAGACCTACACCCAGACGGCCGCCGCCGAGGTGTGGGGCCACGGGCTCTACGACGACAAATCCGTCGGGTACCAGCTCGCCGGAGATTACGACTTCACGCTTTGGAGAAAAAAGGCGACCGCCACGGCCATGATCTCCCGCTACACGTTGAAGTTTCCCAACTACACGGACCTCCTGAGCCAGTTCCGCCAGGAGAGCGCCAACACCGCCTTGGCCGGAGGCGAAAAGAACCAGGACTTGGTCGAGTATGGGCTGTCCCTCCAGCAAGCGCCCTGGCGGGTGAAACTGCGCTTCAACAACGTGGACTTCACCAAGGAGAAAATCATCCAGTCCAACGGCACGTACGGCGGCGATAAACAGGCGGACTCCAACGTCATCCTCTCCGCCGCGTACGACGTCAAACTGTGGATCTTCGAGTCCTCCCCCGAACTGAGCTATCAGATCCACCACTCCAACCAAAACTTCCTCCTGTTCCTGTCGGCCACGGACGCGACGCCGGTCTACGCGTCGAACTATTACAGCTACAAGGAAACCGCCTTGAACATCCCCCTCTTCATCAACCTGACGGAGAAGTGGGCCCTGAGCGGCGGCTTCCTGTGGCGGGGCCGGGCCTACGACAAGCGGTCTCCCTTGAACGAGAGCGAGGTCTTCAAGAGCGGCCGACAGCGGGACGACATGGAGGTCCTCTCGGCGGGACTGCGCAAAAGGATGAATGAAGTATCCGCGCTTTTCCTAACGTACTCTCTGACGCGCGCCACCTCCAACAACAAGTTCGAGCGCTACCTCCCGTCCAATTACACCGGACAGGGAATATCGGTGGGATATCAGCTGACGTATTGATCGGTCGACTTCTAAACAGGCCCGGGCGGTTACGACGTCCGGGGCCTGTTCTTTGTACAATGCTGCCTCTATGGAATTAGACGCGGTCATGGACATGCGGGCCTGCCGGGAAAGGCTTCGACTCTACGGCAGGTTCCTCAAGTTGGAACATACCTTCTTTTCCCTTCCCATCCTCTTCGGGGGCGCGTTGCTGGCCCACAAAGGATGGCCCTCGTGGAGGCTTTCGGGGTTGATCCTCCTCGCCTCGGCGTCGGCCCGCACCCTGGCCCTTTAATTCAATCGCATCATCGACCGAAACCTCGACCGGAAGAACCCTCGGACCGCGAACCGGGAACTGGCCTCCGGCGCGTTAAGCCTGGGGGATGCCTCCCTTCTCTCGATCGGGAGCCTGCTCGCCTACGTGTGGGCGGCGAAGGAAATCAACCTTTTCTGTCTCACTTGGTGCTGGGTCCCCGTGCTCCTGTTCGCCATCTATCCCACTCTGAAACGGTTCACCTCCCTATGCCACGCGGGACTGGGCGTCACGTGGGCCATGGCCCCCCTGGCCGGCTGGTTCGCCGTGAACCCCGGATTCGCCGACGCTTGGCCCGCCTATCTTTTGGCCCTTTTCAGTTGCCTTTGGCTGGCCGGATTCGACATCATCTACGCCACGCTGGACGAGGACTTCGACCGCCGGGAAGGAATTTTCTCCCTCCCCGTGAAACTGGGCCGAAAACGGGCGCTTCGGATGTCCATCCTCTTTCACTTCGCGGCCTTCGCCTGCCTTTCCGCCCTTTACTTCACTTCTCTGGCGGGCGTGATGACGGCCTTCCTCCTCTTGTTCACGGGCTTCCTGCTTTTCCTGGAGCACATGGCGTCGGACCGGGTGGACCTGGCCTTCTTCAAGATCAATTCCCTGGCCGGGTTCGTCATCCTGGCAATGATCTGGTCCGGCGTGCAGAAAGAGTTTTGAAGATCGTCACCCCGGCGAAAGCCGGGGTCCAGTCAGTAATACCGGTTATTAAGAAACCGTTTCACTCCCTGGATACCGGCTTTCGCCGGTATGACGGTGCCTCTAAATATCGCTTTGATTATTAGTAAGGGGGAACCATAATTTATGAAAATCGTCTTGGGCGTCACCGGGGCTTCCGGAAGCATCTACGCGGTGGAGTTTCTCCGCCGTCTCGGCGCGGATGAAGAGACCATCTTGGTTCTATCCCGATGGGGCCGGGCGGTGCTGCACCAGGAAACGGGCCTCACGCCGGAGAACCTGTCCACCTTCGCGAAGAAAGTTTTCTCCAATGAAGACATGAACGCTCCGGTGGCTTCCGGGTCCAACCCTTTCGACGCGATGGTGATCCTACCCTGCTCCGTCTCGACCTTAGGCAAAATCGCCCACGGCATCTCGGACAACCTCATCACCCGCACCGCCGAGGTGGCCCTGAAGGAACGCCGCAAACTGATCCTCTGCGTTCGGGAGACGCCCTGGTCCGCGGTCGACTTCGAGAACGCCCACAAACTATCCCTGGCGGGGGCGGTGGTAATGCCCGTCTCCCCGCCTTTTTACGGCAAGCCCGCCTCCCTGCCGGACCTGGTGGCCGCCTTCGTCGAGAAAGTCCGCGGCGTGGCCGGACTTCCCTGCGGGGACGGCTGGCGGGCGCAAGAGTTGGAATAGCCCGGTGCAGCAACGTTATTATCATCCCAAATTCCACCCACCGCTCATGCTGAGCTTGTCGAAGCATGAGCCAGCGCCGGGAAGGCTCGCCCTTCGACAAGCTCAGGGTGAGCGGGACTTGGGAGATTTATCAGGCAAAAACCAATAGTCATGGCGTCCGCTTTCACCGACCTTTCCTCTTTCGTCCGGTTCCTGGAAGAAAAAGGCGACCTGAAACGCATCCGGTCCGAAGTGGATCCCCGGCTGGAAATCACCGAAATCGCCGTCCGGTCGGTGAAATCCGGCGGCCCGGCCCTGCTCTTTGAGAACGTCCAAGGATCCGCTTTCCCCCTTCTCATCAATTTGTTCGCCTCTCCGCGCCGCATTGAATGGGCCCTGGGCCGGCCGCCCGCCGAGGCGGGAGAAGAAATCAAAGGTTTCATCGAGGACATGCGCCCGCCCAGCCTCGCCGGACTATGGCGGCAGAAAAGCTTTCTCCGCCGAGCGATTTCCTTCCGTTCAAACCGCGTCCGCCGGGGACCGGTTCTGGAAATCAGCGAAGAGCCGGACCTGGACAAGTTTCCCATCCTGACTTGTTGGCCCGGCGACGGAGGGAGGTTCCTCACCTTTCCGTTGGTCACCACGAACTCTCCCGTCAACGGCGTGCGCAACACGGCCGTTTACCGCATGCATGTTTTCGATAAAGCGACGACCGGCATGCACTGGCAGATCCACCGAGGCGGCGGGTTCCATTACCACGAGGCGGAGCGACTGGGGAAACCGCTGCCCTTGGCGGTGGTTTTGGGGGCCGATCCGATCACGATGATGTCGGGCGTCCTCCCTCTCCCGGAAGACTTGGACGAGTTGGCCTTCGCCGGCTTTCTGCGAGGCTGGGCGACCAGGACCGTCCGCCTATCGAACGGCGTCGAAGTCCCGGCGGACGCCGAGATCGTTCTGGAAGGGGAAGTCCTCCCGGGGGAACGCCGGAGCGAGGGTCCCTTCGGCGACCACTTCGGCCACTATTCCCAAGCCGCGCCGTTTCCGGTCTTCCACGTCCGGCGGGTCCACCGGCGGAAAAACGCGATCTATCCGGCCTCGGTCGTGGGCAAGCCGCCGCAGGAAGACAAGTTCCTCGGAAACGCCGTGCAGGAAATGTTGGTCCCGATCATGAAAGTGATGCACCCGGAACTCGTCGACCTCCGGGCCTATTACGAAGCGGGGTTCCACAATTTGGCCGTGGCGTCGGTCAAGCAGCGCTACAAAAAAGAAGCCGTGCGCACCGCCCTCTGGCTTTTCGGCGAGGGGCAGATGTCCCTCACCAAGTGCATCGTCCTCGTGGACCCGGGGGTGAACGTCCGGAACTTCGACGCGGTGCTGGACGCCATCGGAGAACATTTCGATCCGCGGGAAGACTTGATCCTCCTTCCCGGCACGAGCCAGGACACGCTGGACTTCACGGGCCCGGCCATGAACCTGGGCAGCAAGATGATCCTGGACGCGACCTCAAAAACAGGACACCGAGACGCCGGGACGCCGCGACACGGGGATACGACCTTTCCACTTCCTGATGGAGCGGAAGCGAAAAACCTCAGGAACGCCATGCTCGTTATAAAATTCATGACCCCCGACAAGGCGCGATTGGAAGCGCTTGTCCGCGATCCCCGCCTGGCGGGGTACAAATTCATCGTCGCCGTGTCCGAGGACGTCCCCCTGGATGATCCGGAACTTTTGCTGTGGGGTATTTTTACGAGGTTCGATTGCGCCCGGGAATTGGTCCCTGCCAAAGCGTCCTTCGCCGCCGGGGGAGCGTGGCCCGTCTTCGAAGGACCCCTCGGCATCGACGCCACCTGGAAACCGGGGTACCCCGAGCCGCTGAAAATGGACCCGGCGATCGTCAAAAAAGTCGACCGCCGGTGGAAAGAATTTCAACCATGACGACTCATTTCACCGATCCCTCGTTGGATCATATTTCAAATAAAGTCCAAGCCGGCGAACGGTTGTCGTTCGATGACGGATTGACCCTTTACAACTCCCCCGACCTCCTCGGCGTTGGGTCCATGGCCGACGGGGTCAAGCGCCTCCGGCACGGGGACCGAGTCACCTTCGTGGTGAACCGGCAGATCAACCCGACCAACCTGTGCGTGCTTTCCTGCAAGTTCTGCGAGTTCGCCTCCAAGGAGGGTCGCCCTGACGCCTACGTCCTTTCGGAGAAGGACATGCTGGACCGCCTTTCTCCCGACCTGCGCGAGGTCCACATCGTCGGAGGCCTCCACGCGAAATGGTCCTTCGACGACTACCTGAACGTCGTCCGTATCGTGAAAAAGAATTTCCCCTCCATCCAGATTAAAGCCTACACGGCGGTGGAAGTCGACTTCTTCGCCCGCCGGGAAAAATTATCCTACGCGGATGTGCTGCGTCGAATGAAAGAAGAAGGCGTCGTCTGCCTCCCCGGTGGAGGGGCCGAAATATTCAGCGAGCGGGTGAGGAAGGAGTTGTTCCCTTTCAAGATCGGATGGTCCGCCTGGGCCGACGTTCACCGTCAGGCGCATAAGTTGGGACTCCGGTCCAACGCCACCATGCTCTACGGTCACATCGAGACATTGGAAGAACGGGTGGACCACTTATTGAAACTGCGGGGCCTCCAGGACGAAACAAAAGGGTTCCTCTCCTTCATCCCGCTGGCCTTTCAACCGGGGAACACCGGCATCGTCCAAAGGCCCGCGTCGGCGGTGGACGATTTGAAAACCATCGCGGTATCGCGGCTGATGTTGGACAATTTCGACCACATCAAATCCTATTGGGTGACGGTGGGCGAGGAAACGTGCGCCATGGCCCTGCGATTCGGCGCCGACGACTTGGACGGCACTATTCTGGAAGAACGCGTGATGCACGCCGCCAAGGCCGGGTCGCCCGTCGGCATGGCCAAGGAGCGCCTGTCGCGGCTCATCCGCGAAGCCGGAGGCGTCCCGGTGGAACGTGACGCCCTCCACCGGGATTTGGAAACGGCGGCCGCATGAACCGAAAACCGACTCACGAGGCCCGTCATCGCAATTCGGAGAGAAAGAACAACTCCGCAGATTCAACCTCCGGTCCATTGCCCTCAACCCCGCGAGTAGGACGGCTCCGCTATCTTAACGTCGCGCCGTTTTTCCTGAACAACGGCCCGGACGTCGTCCTTTCCGTTTCTCCCCGCCGATTGGGAGAGGAGGCCCTGGAAGACCGCGTCGACGCGGGACCCTTCTCCCTCGCCGATGCGTGGCGATTGGAAGCGGACTTCGAACCTTTGGGCGGCTTCGGCATCGCCGTGCGAGGCCCGGCGCGCAGCGTCCTCCTGTTCTCCAAAAAACCCATGAACGAATTGGGGAACTCTCGGATCGGCATCACGGATCAGACGGCCACGTCGGTGAAGCTCCTGACCGTTCTGTTGGAGCTGCGCGAGGGAGTCCGGGCGGATTTTCGCCGCGGCTTTTCCGATGAAGACGAAGCCCGCCTCGTGATCGGGGACGACGCGTTGACGCCTTCCCCGGAAATCAAGGCCGCTTTTCCCCGGGTGTTCGACTTGGGCCGGGAATGGTACCTGTGGCGGGAGCGCCCGTTCGTCTTCGCCAAGTGGATGGTGCGACGATCCATCTCCGATGATCGAAAGGCGGAGCTGGTTTACCGACTGGACGCTTCCCTCCGCCGTTTCGAACGGGACCCGGATCTCACGGCCCGCCTGGCGGCGGAAGGGTCCCTCCTTTCCGCGGTCCAGATCCGAAATTACCTTTCGACGTTCGTCTACCGCCTCGGTTCCGGAGAACGGGAAGCGGAGGAACAGTTCCGGTCCATGGCCTCGGGCCTGTTCGCCGACCGTGAATTTTGATGCCGCCGCCGACGTTGGATACCGTCGATAACAAGATCCGGTCCGGCGTACGCCTGGAACGGGAAGACGGATTTTTTCTTTTATCCCAAGACTGCGATCTGCTGGCATTGGGACAACTGGCGGCCCACGTCCGCTTTCAAAAAAACCCGGAACGCCGCGTCACCTTCGTCGTGGACTCCAACCCCAACTACACCAACGTCTGCGACACGGACTGTCTGTTCTGCGCCTTTTTCCGCCGCCCCGGCGACAAGGACGCCTACACGCTGACCGTCGGTCAGGTCATGGAAAAGATCGACAGAGCGGCGGGACTGGGAGCGACCACCATCCTGCTCCAGGGCGGCCATAACAAGGACATCCCCTTCGAATACTACCTGGACCTCGTCCGCGAGACGAAACGTCGTTTCCCCGGCGTCACTCCTCACTTCTTCACGGCCAGCGAAATTCACACGATGGCGAAGGTCGCCGGCAAAACCATCGAAGAGGTCCTTTCGGCTTTGAAAAACGCCGGACAGACGACCCTTCCGGGCGGCGGGGCCGAAGTCCTTACCGAACGGGTGCGAAAACAGTTGGCGTGGAAGAAGGGCGGCCCCAAGCAATGGCTGGACGTTCACCGAGCGGCGCACAAACAAGGCTGGCGCAGCACCGCCACCATGATGTACGGTACGGTGGAGACGCCCGAGGACATCGTCGAGCACTGGGACCGGATACGGGACCTTCAGGACGAAACCCACGGCTTTACGGCTTTCGTGCCCTGGAGCTACAAGCCGGAAAATAGCGCGTTCTTCCCGAAGCACCCCCACCGGACGGGACCGATCCCCTACCTTCGAATGCTGGCGGCTTCGCGGCTGTACCTGGACAACTTCGACCACGTGCAGGCGTCTTGGTTCTCCGAGGGCAAAAAGACCGGGCAGGTGGCCCTCCACTTCGGCGCCGACGACTTTGGAGGCACCCTGGTGGATGAGAACGTCCACGCCGCGGCCAATTTCGTCAACAAA
>PMLF01000119.1:0-6736 GCA_003158755.1 Elusimicrobiota bacterium
ATGGTTCCAGCCGGAATCCAGCATATGGAAAAAGTCACTGGACCCCGGCTTTCGCCGGGGAGACAGCATAACCCCCTGAACGGTTACCATTAATTCCGCTCACCCTGAGTCTGTCGAAGGGTGAGCCAAGTCGCACCGTCGATGGTCGTGCTTCGACAAGCTCAGCACGAGCGGTTTCTTGATTTTTGAAACCGCTTCAAGTTTACACTGATTCAACCTCCGCGCCCGCCGGGAAATATCTCCGGCGGGCGCGGAGTTCTTTGCCGCTCCCGCGAGGGTGAAGACATGATAAACTTGATTTCCACCGACAACACTCACGATCCGATCGTCCCTGCGGCGTTTCTTTGAGAGGCCTCTTTTCTTGTGAAACTTTTCCCGAAATTCCTGACGGTTTTCTTGGTCGCGGCGCTGGCGCCGCTGGCCTTCGTGGGATTGCGCCTTGTCCGGGAAACGGAGGGATCGCTTCGCCTCTCGGCCCTGGCGGCCCAATCGGAAATGGCGCGGCGCGCGGCGGAAGCCGTGAGGTACCGGCTGGCGAAGTCCGAATCGCTCCTCTCTTTGGCTCGGAGGGATCCGGCTTTGCTGGGAAAGGACGACATTCGCCGGCGGTTCGCGCTGGCGGCGCTCCTTTCGTCGGACGATCTCATGGAAGAAGCCGCCGTTTACGACGCCGTCGGGCGGCTCCGGGGGCGCGCGGCGAGGAGCGCCGATGCGCCGACCCATCCCGAATCCGACTGGGGAGCGGCGCGCGCTGCGGCTTTGGAACACTCCATCGTCCGCGGCCCGGCCGTCGGACAGCCGCCTCTCATGACTTGGCACGCCGTCCTGGGTCCGCGCCCCGGGATAGTGGACGGGTTCCTGACGGTCCGCCTTCGGGTCGACGGATTGGGGGCGGCTTTGATCGACGCTCTGCCGGACCTTTCCGGGTCCGTCGTCCTCTTCGATGAGAAGGGTCGGGTCCTGACGGAGACGGGCGATGAGAAACCTGGGCGTTCGATGCGGTCCGGTGAAGTGGAAACCCGGGCGCCGGTTCCGGACATGGGTTGGACCGTGAGCCTCGTCCGCCCCGCCGCAACGGCCTTTGAAGCCGTCGCCCGGGCCCGGCGGAGGCTGGCGGCGGCCTTGTGGACGACCGCATTGGTCACCTTTTTAGCTTGTCTTTGGCTGGCCGGGCGGCTGACGCAGCCCCTTCGGTCCTTGCGGGAAGCCGTCCAACGAATGAAAGAGGGCGATTTTCAAGCCGCCATTCCGCGCCGCACCGGCGACGAACTGGGCGACTTGTCCGCCGACCTCCGCGATGCCCAAACCGCCCTCGAGAAGAAAACCCGGGACTCCGTCCTGGGCCGCATGGCCCGGATGATCGGCCACGACCTACGGACGCCCTTGGACATCCTCGGTCAAATGCTGGACCCGCTGGAGGCGGCCGATCCCCGTCGGGCGAAGATCGCCCGCGCCGCCCTGTCCGACGCCCGGGACTTCGCCGAGCAGATGCTGGCCGTCGGAAGGGACCGTCCGCCGGATTTTCAAACCGCCGACCTCAACGCCCTCGTCCGGGAGACTCTGCGAACGATCGTTGACGGACCGACGGCGGTGGAGGCGTCTCTGGCGGAAACGATCCCCCCCCTCCGCCTCAACCCGGCCGACGTCCGCCGGGCTTTGTCGAACGTGATTAAGAACGCCCGTGAAGCCGCTCGGCAAAAAGTGACCGTCCGGACGGAGGCGCTCGAAAGCGGCGCGGCGGTGACGGTGACCGACGACGGCCCCGGATTTCCCGGCGACAAAATGGACCGCCTCTTCGAAGAGTTCACCACTAAGCCCGGCGGCGCGGGGTTGGGACTCCTCGTCGTCAAAAAGGTGATGGACGCCCACGGCGGACGAATGGCGGTTTCTAACGCGCCCGGCGGCGGCGCAATCGTACGGCTGGAGTTCCCTCGTGCCTGAAAAATCATTTTTCCCGGTCCTGATCTTTTCCGCCGCCGTCCTCCTGTCGGCTCGGTGGATGCCGGCGTGGGCCATTCGACGGAGGGCTCTCGTGGGCGTGCTCACGGCGGCCCTGGCCGTGTGGGGACTCCTGTGCCTCAAGAGCCTCCCCGTCGAGCTCATGCCCAACTCCGCCTCCCAGACGGTCACGGTGACGGTGAACGTCCGGGGCGGCATGGCGCCCTCGGACGTGGAGACCTTGATCGCCCGTCCCTTGGAAGAGGTCTTGGGCGACCTCCCCCATCTGACGGACCTTTTCTCCTCGGCCAAAAAGGACAAAGGCGTCCTCTCCCTCACCTTCGACCCGGGCGTGGACATGAAGTGGGCCACGGCCCAGGTCCATGAGCGGATGGAGCGGGCGGCCTCCCGCCTACCGCCGGAGATCGAGCCGCCCGTCGTGGCCCATTACGAGGAAGCCGACTCCCCCGTCTATATCGCCGCCGTCACCAGCGACTCCCTCACCCCCGAGGAGATGCGCCGCGTCATCGAGGAGAAGGTGAAAGACCGCCTCCAGCGGGTCCCCGGCGTCGCCAACGTGGAAATCGGCGGCGGGCGCGAGCGGAAGATCCTGGTCGAGGTGGACCGGGACCGGATGCTGGCTTACCATCTTTCCATCCAAAAGATCACGTCGCTCCTGGGCCGGCGGAACGTGGCGGTGCAGGTGGGCTCCGTTGCCGGGCAGACGACCGTCTCCCCCGTCCGCTTCGTGGGATCGTTCGTCGCCGTCGACGACATCCGCAAGGTCGTCGTGGGCCGGGACCCGGGCGGGGCCACGATCCTCCTGGAAAACGTGGCCAAGGTGACGGACTCCTATCTTGAACCCGAGAGCTTGTCCCGACTGAACGGCCGGTCGGCCGTTTCCGTCTACGTGCAAAAAGAATCCTCCGCCAACGCCCGCCGGACGGCCCGCGGCGCTGAAGAAGCCTTCCAAAACGCCTGGCTGAACCTGCCTCCCTCGGCGAAAAAATCGATGACCATGGTGGAGGTGTCCAACCAGGCACTGGGGATCGAAAGCGCGATCCGGTCGGTGCGGATGTCCCTGGTCTCGGGGATGCTCCTCATCGTCCTCATCCTGTGCCTGTTCCAGCCGGGGGCGCGGCCGGAAACCCGGCGCCTTTGCGGGGCCGCCCTGGCCTTGGTGCTGGGGGCGCTCACCCTGGCCTCGATTCTTCGGATGGACGCCTCGCGGTTCGAAATCCCCCTTTGGATCCTGCTCCTGGCGTTCGCGGCCTGGGCCGCCGCCGAGCGGGACCTCCGCCCGGCCTTCATCGTCGGGGGGGCCATCCCCCTGTCGTCCCTTTTCAGTTTCATCCTGTTCAAGCTCTGCGGCGTCACCCTGAACGTCATGAGCCTCTTCGGCCTGGCCTTGGGCGTGGGGATGTTGGTGGACAACGGGATCGTCGTGACCCAGGGGATCTACGAGGCTTTCAAAGCCGCCAAACCCGGGGACAACGTCATGGACTTGGCGATGAAGGCCGCGCAGAAAAAAGTCGTCCCCATGATCGGCGCCACGACCACCAACGCCGTCGTCTTCGTCCCGTTCCTCTTTTTGTCCCAGGATCTGCGCCTCCTATATACGGACGTCGCCGTAGCGGTCGCGGCGGCTCTCTTCGGCTCCGTCGCCGTCGCCCTGACGGTGGTGACGCTGCTCACGGCGAAGGAAAAAGAAGGAGAAACCAAGGATCGTCCGACGATTTCCAGACTAGAAGCGATATTAAAATTCTTTTCCCCCTCCTTTGTAAGGAGGGGGCGAGGGGGAGGTAGCGCCTTTAACTTCACGGCCGAGCGTCTACCTCTCCCCGACCCTCCCCTTACAAAGGGGAGGGAGCCATTTTTGAAACTGCTTCTAAAACGCCCAATGAATTGGGCAACTACGATCTTTCAAAAACCGACATCGATCATGAACCACCTGACCTTCCTCGCCACCCCCGGCGCCATCCTATGGTTCTTGGGCCTCTTCGCCGGACTGTGGCTTTCCCTCGGGGCCTGGGCGGCCAAGGGTTTCCTTTCGATAGCGACGGCCGGAGCCGTCGTGGCCGGGTTCCTCTGCTTTCGCCAATACGATAGATGGGAAGAGATTCTCCGTCGACGATTTCTCGTCCTGGGCTGGGCGGGGGCGCTGTTCCTGGCGGCCGCGACGGTCCTTTCTTTCGGGACGGAGCGCGATTTCCAGACCTCCGGCGAAGCGGACGAGTTCGTCGTCTTCGTGGAACTTTCGAGCGGCGCCCGGCTGGGCGTGTCGGACTCGGTGGTGCGCGACATCGAGGCGGCGATCCTGAAGGATCCGGCCGTCGGGCCTTGCGTAAAGACTTTGGTTTCCCGCGTCGAAGGGTGGTCCTCCAAAGTCTACGTGACCTTGAAGCCCCGGGCGGAGCGGCGGCTCTCCGCCGAGCAAGCGGTGGCGATCCTGCGTGAAAAACTCAAAGACGCCGGCCGGGAACAAGACGGCAACGCCTTCGTCCATTTTTCCAGTCCCAATCAAGGCTCCGAGATCGGCGTCCGAGTCTACGGCCCCGACTACGCCGTCCTGGAGGATTTAGCCCGGAGATTGACGGGCGGCATGTCCAAGGTCAAGGGCCTCCAGGACGTCAAGATGCGTTACCGTCCCGGGCGGCCCGAAGTTTACGTCGAAGTGGACCCCATCCGCGCGGCCCTGAATGGCATGACGGCCGAGTCCATCGCCGAGACCGTGCACGCCCTGATGCGGGGCCTCCGGGCGACCACTTTCCGCACGGGGGGCAACCAGATCGAGACCATCGTCCGCCTACGTGAAGAAGACCGCAACGACCTCGCCTCCCTTCCGGACCTGCCCCTCTTCAACCGGCGCGCCCCCCAGCTCCGGCTGGGGGATGTGACGTCCGTCCATCTGACCAAGATGCCTAACGAGATCTCCCGTCGGAACCGCGAGCGGTTCATCGAGGTGACGGCCAACCGCTCGGGGATCTCCTTGGGCGGCGCCGCTGGGGAACTGGACAAGCTCATCGCCGGGGCCAAGTTCCCCTTGGGCTATTACGCGACCTTGGACGAAACCTACCAGGAAATGGCCCGGGGCTTGAGCCAGCTCCTGTGGGGGATCGGGGCGATGGTGTTCCTGGTGTACCTCGTGCTGGTGCTTTTGTTCGAGTCCCTCGTCCAACCTTTCGTCATCATGACCACGGTGCCCCTCTGCGTCATCGGGGTCGCCTGGGGGCTGACGCTCTTCGGCGCGCCCTTAACCAACGGCGTCATGGTGGGCGTCATGATGCTGGGCGGAATCGTCGTCAACAACGCCCTCATGCTCCTGGACCGGTTCAACGCCGACCCGCCCCCGCCGGGCAACGCGGCCGCCCTGGGAGAAAAGCTTTTCGCCGCCGCGCGGGAGCGCATGCGGCCCATCTTTTTGACCGCGGGGAGCGCCATACTGAACTTTTTTCCCATGCTCCTGGACGCCTCCGAAGGCGCGGCCCTCTGGCGGCCCCTTTCCATCACGATGGTCTTCGGCCTCCTCGTCTCGACAGTCCTGACGCTCACCGTCGTCCCCTGCGTCACCTACGTCGTTTTAAAAGACGTCCCGGGATTTATTTCCGAACGAAAGTTTCGTTTTTTGTCAAGCTCGATTTTCAATAAGTTTACAACTCCTTAAGGGAATCTTAATCCTTCTCGTGCTAAAATACCCCCCATGCCGAAACCATCAATCCTCTCATTCCTTTTGATCGCCCTCGCCTCCGCCGCTTCCGCGGGACATATGTCGGGCGGAGCTTACGACGTCCCCATCACCTTCGTCGGCTCGGCCGGCGCCTCCGGCGTGGTCGCCGCCCAGGCGGGAAATGCGACGGGGAACACGGTCCTCCGGGCCGTCGGGTTCGTCACGGAAGGCACGGACCTCGGTCAATCCAGCGGAACCCTCGTGCTCGCCGGATTGTTCGGCGGCGCGCCGGGAATGATCCCTTTCACCATCCCTTACACCGACACTTTCAGCGTCTCGACGGGCGCCCCCGCCAGCCTCTCCATCGCGGCGAACTCGCTGCACAAGGATTACATGGTTTTCGTCTCCAGCAGCCCGGAGACCGCCCCCCTGCGAACCTCGCCGGTCGCAATCGCCGCCGCCGACCGGAACCTCATCAAATCCGGCGCTGTCTACACCCACCCTTTGGCCGCGAGCGTTTGGGAAGTTTCCTTCATGCAGGATGACGGCTCCCTCCTGGCCCCCCGGGACGGAATCACCGGGGTCCTGACGCTTCCTTACATTGACGCCAACAACGACGGCGTCGTGGACGGGACCCAGCCGCCGATCCGCGCGTCGACGCTATCGATTTGGTGGCTGGACGAGGATCACGACATGTGGGTCCGCCTGCCCGACAGCCAGGTCAACCTTTCGTCGCACACTGTCACCGCCCCCGTGACGTACGCCTCCGTCTTCGCCTTGATGGGCAGCCCCGACGTCGCCGTCGGCGAAGTGCGGGCGGTCCCCTCCCCTTGGCGTCCCAACGGCCCCCACGCGGGCAACGGCCCCGGCCAAACCGGCACTCCGGCCGGAGGGATCACCTTCTGGAACATGCCCAGCATAGCGACCATCCGGATTTACACCCTCACGGGAACGCTGGTGAAAGAAATCCAGCACACCGACGGCACCTACCAGCACGTGTGGGACGTCAAAAACGATTCCGGCCAGGAGGTCGCCACGGGCGTGTACATTTTCACGGTCCAAACCGAAAGCGGCCACAAATCCGGCAAGCTGGCGATCATCCGATGAATTTTTCCCTCCCCTTTGTAAGGG
>PMLF01000119.1:6741-9780 GCA_003158755.1 Elusimicrobiota bacterium
AGGGGAGGGTCAGGGTGGGGTAGAAACGATGCGCGTTCTTCAAGGTCAAAAACGGACCCTCAGCCATCGTCGGCTCATGAGACGGGCTCCAACTCCGGCGGAACAAATGGTTTGGGCATTTCTCCGATCGAAGCGTTTCGTCGGAAAAAAGTTTCGCCGACAGCACGGCATCGGCCCATTCATTGTCGATTTCTTTTGCCCTCAAGCGCGCCTGGTCGTTGAATTGGATGGAGACGTTCACGGCATGGAAGGGGCATCGGAAAGGGACAAATCGCGCCAACGATATTTGGAATCTCTCGGAGTGAGGGTTATGCGTTTAACGAATGAGGATGTTTTGAAAAATACTCAGGTGGCATTGGAAGAGCTGTATCAGNNTGGAAGACCGCTTCTCACTGATCTTCCGTAAGTTTAACGCCCCCGGCACTAATAGATTGGTAAAAGGCTATTACAAACACTAAAGCACTAAACCTTAATTCTCCCCCTAACCCCCTCCTTACGAAGGAGGGGGAGCATTTCGAAAACATTCGCATCGTTACTTATCCTATTTTTCCTCGCTTCGCGCGCCTTCGCCTCCGGCGAAGGGACGACCGGCGGCGAAATCCTTTTGATGGGCGCCGGGGCCCGCGCGGCGGCGATGGCCGGGACCCAATCCGCCCTCGTGGACGACGCCTCCGCTGCTTATTGGAACCCCGCCGGGTTGGGACTCCTCAAAGCTCCGGAGGTCACGGCCTCCTACAACAAATGGGTCCAGGACGTGGCCAACCAATACGCGACGGCCGCATTGCCCACTCAACGGATGGGAACCTGGGCGGTTTCCGTCCAGCGGCTTTCCATCCAAAATTTTTACGGATCCGACGCCGACGGAACGTTGACGGGAGAATTGAGCAACGGGTCACAATCCGAAAGCGTCTCCTGGGGAAAGAACCTCCTTTCCGGCAGCGCCGCGCCGGGCGGGGGATTTTTCGTCGGGCTCTCGGCGGGGTCCTTCCGGGAAACCGTCGCCGGGTTGAGCGCGGGCGGACGATCCTTCGACGGCGGAATCCTGTGGCGTCCCTCCGGGTCCAACGACACCCCTTCCTGGGTCCGCCGCGTCGCCCTGGGCGCGGCGGTCCGTCACCTGGGACAAGCCGCCGCCTTCGACGGAACCGCCGCCAAGATGCCAACGGAAGAAGTCGTCGGCGCCTCCTACTCCCATTTCCTCTCCGGCGACATCGTGAACCTCGGCATCGACTACCACCAGACCGCATCGGAGAAACCCTATTTCAGCGCGGGCGGCGAATATTGGTTGAAAACATTTCTGGCTCTCCGGGCGGGTTACCTATCGGGCGCGGCCAATTCCCAAGGCAGTTGGCGCCTGGGAGTGGGGTTCCGCTTAAAGCCTATCGAAGTGGACTACGCCTGGTCCCCCATGGGGCAAAATTTGGGATCGGGCCAGCAGGTCAGCATTTCTTGGCGGTTCGGACACCCCGAAGCGGTCCTGGCCCCCGGCATCGCCGACGACCTATACGATTACCACATGACCCAGGGCCAAGCTCATTTGACGTTGCAGATGTATGACCGCGCCGTGCTGGACTTCAACGACGCCCTCCGCATCCGTCCCCAAGACGACAAGGCCATGAAGCTCCTCCTCCAGTGCGGCGAGGCCATGAAATGACGCGCCAAAACTGCGCCGACTTGCCTTTCTCCCTCCCCTTTGTAAGGGGAGGGGTGGGGAGAGGTAGAGGTTTTGCCGTAATTTTTTGTTTCGGTCTTTGCGCCGCTCTCTTTTCCCCCGCCGCCGCCGAGAACAAACAGCAAGTGGCCCTCCTCCCCATGGGATCCGAAGCCCGCGAAATCCCCGCCACGAAGGTCGACCAGGTCCGGGACTTGACGGCCCGCGCCCTCGTCGAGGAAAAACTCGGGAACTACCCGGAAGCCCTCAAGCTTTACACCATGGCCTTGAGCGCCGCGCCGGGACACCCGTTCCTCCTTAAATCCTTGGAGCGCCTCGCTCACCTCATTTACGGCCGGGGGGAGCGCGACCTGGACGGACTCCGCGCCCACCACGTGGAAGAGGCCATCCGCCGAACGGAAGTGACGGGTTTCCACAAGGACGCCGTCGCGGCCATTTCCTTGGAGGGACACCGGCTGCTCCACTCCGAACTGCCCTTGGAAGCCGCGGACAAGTTTTCCCAGTCCTTGTCCAAGGACAATACCGACCAGTCCGCCGTGGACGGTTTGGAGCGGGCCAAGCGCCGCATCGCCTCCCGCCTTAAAAAAGGCCGGTTCAAATCCCCCCAGGAATACGCCGCCTACCAAGGGATGGACCATTTCCTGAACGGAGACTGGCTGGGCGCCATCGAAGCCTTGGAACGAACGATCAAGATGGGTCCCTTGGAAGGGGAATTGGCCGCGGCCCACCTGCCGGACCACGCGGCGCAAGCCCGCTCGAACATCAATCGGGAAATTTGGACGAGCGAGCGGGAAGGGATCATGAAACAAGCTCGACAACTCTACAACGAAAGCAAATGGCTGGAAGCGGAACCGCTTTATAAACGAATCATGGACGCCGACCCGAACGATCAGGAAGCCAAGGGCTTGGCCGTCGTGGTCTTCAAAAAAGCCGATGAAACCCGCGCCCATCAAGCCGAGGAAGCCCGGCTGAAAGATTTGGATGAGACCCTGGAACAAATGCGCAAATCGGCCAAGGCCGGAGATTCCATGACGACCCTGGAATCCTGCGCCCACATCCTGGACCTGGACCCGCAGAACGTCGAAGCCCTCACTTTCCTGAAAGCCTCCCAAGAACGCCTGCGCAAGCAAGGGTTCATGGCCCCCGAAGTCACCGTCGACGCCGCCGCCGAAAAAGCCTACCGCCAAGCCCTCCTGCACTACGGCAACGACGAGTTGAAAGAAGCCCTGGCGTCCGTCCAGGAAGCCCTCCGAGCCAACCCCAACCACGCCGAAGCGAAAACCCTTTTAGAAAAACTGACGAGCCACCCTAAAGAAGGCCGTTAACTTAAGACCAGGTTTAGATTTTCCCTCCCCTTTGTAAGGGGA
>PMLF01000107.1 GCA_003158755.1 Elusimicrobiota bacterium
AGGCCAGGACCTTCTTGATGTCGCTGGCGGTCACGGCGCTCAACGCCGCGACGAGAGCGGTGATCCCTCCCGTCCAACCCACAACTTGCAGGGCCACGGGCGAAAGCTGGAAGACGAAGAAAAACCGTCCCACCAGATAGACTCCGGCCGCCACCATCGTGGCCGCNNGACGGGCGTGGGGCCCTCCATGGCGTCCGGCAGCCAGACGTGGAGGGGCATTTGCGCGGATTTTCCGACGGAGCCGCAGAAGAGGAGCAGCGCGATCATCGTCGCCGCCTTCGTCGTCAGTTCCGCCGCGGCCCGCTCGTTCAATTGGACGAAGTTGAAGGTGCCGAAGGTCGTGAAGAGGAGCAAAAGACCCAAAGTGAACCCGAGGTCTCCGATCCGGGTGGTGAGGAAGGCCTTGCGGCCGGCCTGGGCCGCGGCTTCCCGCTCGAACTCGAAACCGATCAGGAGGTAAGAACAGACCCCCATGGTCTCCCACCCGACGAAAAATTGAAGGAAGTTGTTCGCCACCACCAACAGCAACATGCCGCCCGTGAAGAGACTCAGGTAGGCGAAGTAGCGGTTGAAACGCGCCGCGCCCTTCATATATCCCAGCGAGTATATCTGGATCAGCGCCGCCACCAGCGTCACGGTGAAGAGGAGCGCCGCCGACAACCCGTCGATCAACACCCCCGCCTCGAACCGGAACGGTCCCGTGACGAACCAATCCACCGTCATCTGATAAAAAGCGCCCGCCGGACCCTGGGCTTCGGGGAGGGCGATGCCGCCGCCCAATATCCCCCCCGCCAAAAGCGCGGAATGGACCGCCCCGTAGAGAACGGCCGGAATGGTGATGAAGGGGGCTGACTTCTCCCCCAGGTACCGTCCGAAAAGCAGGACGACCGCCGCCGCCGCGAGCGGAAGAACCGGGACGAGCCAAGCGTGGTCGAGGAGGTACATGTCAGCCTTTAAGGATGTCCAGGCTCTCGGCCAGGATCGTTTTGAAATCTCGGTACATGACCAGCACCAGCGCCATGCCAACCACGGCCTCGGCCGCGGCGATGGCGATGACGAAGAGCGCCGCGCCCTGCCCCCACACGCCGTCTGGATGGAGGTATCGGTTGAAGGCCGCGAAGTTCAGCGCGGCCGCGTTGAAAATGAGCTCGATGGACATGAGGATCGTCAAAACGTTCCGGCGGGCGAGGACGCCGAAAACTCCGATGGCGAAGAGGACCGCGCCGACAGCCGTCAAAGAATAAAGAGAAATCACCGGTCCCCCTTTTTGCTTGAAAAATGGACGGCGCCCACGAGGGACGCCAGAAGCACCAGGGAGACCGCTTCGAAAGGAACCAGCATGTCCCGCAAAAGGAGAAAGCCTAAAGCGGACGTCGTGGGCGCCGCCGATGGGACGGCGGGCGACGCCGGCAGCGCCTTCAATAGCACCGCCAGGAGCGCCGTGAACGCCGCCGAAACGACGATCGCGGGCATCCATTGTTCGTTCACCGACCGGGTCGCCCAATCTTTCGGGCTGCCCGAAAGCAGCACCACGAAGAGCAACAGGATCAGGATGTCTCCCGCGTAGACCAGAATCTGGGCCACGAAAAGGAAGTCCGCCCCGATCATGGCGAACAACCCCGCCACGCCCGTCAGGGAAAGAACCAGGAACAGCGCCCCATGGAAAACGTTTTTCACCGTCACCACCAAAGCGGCGGGAACGAGGGTCATGAAAGCCAACAGGATGAAAACGGCGTTCTGTATAGTCATAAAATTGAAGAACCGAAGGTAAAAGGTAAAAGGTAAAAGGCAAAAGTAAGGAGGTCCATTTTGTTTTCTTTTTTCACTTTTACCTTTTTACTTTTACCTTTTGCCTTCACGTTAGGCCACCGGCTTGGACGGCGTCGACGAGGCGGGAACCTTACCCTGCCGGTCGACGATCTTTTGCCCGCGCGTCAAGAATCGGCTCCAAATTTGACCGGGTTCCGACGCTTTCGGCTGCGGCGCCTCGGGCGTCCATCGGACCAGGAACTCGCTCCGGTCCCGGAAGGTCAGCTCGTAATCCGGCGTGTGGTGCACGGCCTTGGGCTTGGTGGGGCAGATCTCCTCGCACAGGCGACAGAAGTTGCACTTGGCGAAATCGATCTGGTACCAGTGCAAATCCTTCTTCCCCGTCGCTTCGTTCCGCGCGGCTTCGAGAGAGATACAGTCGGAGGGGCAGGCCCGCACGCACATGTCGCAGGAGATGCAGACGTCGGGGTGGAACGCCAAAGCGCCCCGGAACCGTTCCCCCGTCGTCAGCTTCTCATAAGGGTACTGCACGGTCACGGCGGGCTGGAAGAGGTGAACCAGCGTGACCCTCAGCCCCTTCAAGAGCCCCGCCGCGACCTGATAAATATTCTTGAAATAGCCGATCATCTCATCCGCCACAAAATCAGAGCGCCGGCCACCGCCACGTTGACGAGGGACCACGGCAGGAGGAACTTCCAGCAGAACTCCATCAACCGGTCCACCCGCATCCGGGGATAGGTCCAGCGGAAAAGGATGATGAAGAACACCTGCGCGCAGGTCTTTCCGAAGAACCAAACGTAAGACGGGATAAAGTTCAGGAAGCGCCACGGCGCCGCCCCGCCGCCGAAGAAGAGCGCGGTTCCCACCGCCGCCCCCAGGAAAACGTAGGCGTATTCCGCCATGAAGAAGAGCGCGAACTTCATGCCGGAATACTCCGTGTTGAACCCCGACACCAGTTCGGACTCGGCCTCGGCGATGTCGAAGGGAACGCGGTTGGTCTCGGCCACGGTACATATGAGGAAAATTAAGTAGGCCACTTGCCCGACAAAGGGATAGAAAATGAACCACCGGGGCAGGAACCCCGCCCACAAGCCTTCCTGGGCCTGAGCGATGCCCGACAGGGACAAGGTGCCCGCCCACATGACGACGGGCAGGAGGGAAATCACGCGCGGGATCTCATAGGACACGACCTGGGCCGCGGCCCGCAGCCCCCCCAGGGCGGAATATTTATTGTTGGAACCCCAACCGGCCATCAGCAATCCGATGGTGGAGAGCCCGGAGACGGCCATGACGAAGAGGGTTCCCGTGTCCAAGTCCGTGCCGACCAACCCACGGCCGAACGTCAGCGGCGCATAAGCCACGTAAGCCGGAACGACCACGACGACGGGCGCCAGGAGATGGACCCACTTGTCCGCCCCCGCCGGGACGATATCCTCTTTCAACAACAGTTTGATTCCGTCGGCGACGGTTTGGAGGATGCCGTGGAACCGGCCCACGCGCATGGGACCCATGCGGATTTGGACGTGAGCCGCGATCTTCTGCTCCCACCAGACCAGCACAAGGGGGGCGGCATGGAAGAGGGTGGCGATCAAGACGCAAGGGATGAGGAGGGCCACCGCGGCCGGGACCCATATGGGCAGGCCTTTTTTCAAACCCAGCGCGGTCAACGATTCGAAAACTTTTTGATAAACCAGGGAAATGTCGCCGTATTTCAGTTGGATCCCGATGACGATAACAGCCAACGGACCGAAGATGGCCGCCAGCGCCAGGAAGGAATTCCGATAGCGCCGTTGGATGGCTTCGGGTTCCTGGCTCGGAACCGCCGCACCTAAAATGGACCAAGGCCCTTTAGCCATCAGCGGTCCACCTCGCCCAGCACGATATCGATGGAACCGAGTATGGCGACCACGTCGGCCACCTTCCAACCCTTCAGAATCTCCTGAAGCACGGCCAAATTGATGAAGCTCGGGGCGCGGACGTGCAGGCGGTAAGGCGCTACGCCTCCGTCGGAAACGATGTAATAGCCCAGCCAGCCGCGGGCGCCTTCCACCTGGGAGTAAGACTCCCCGGCCGGCGGCCGTAAATTGAACTTGGCGACCTTTCCGAGGATGTCGCCCGAGGGGACGTTTTCCAAGGCCTGTTCCAGAATCCGGCAAGACTGCTCGATCTCGTTGCGGCGAACCATGTATCGGTCAAAACAGTCTCCCCGCTCGCCCGTGGGGATGTCGAACTCGAATTTGGAATAGATGCCGTAGGGGTCGAGCTTCCGCAGATCGGACGCGACGCCGGAAGCGCGCAGGTTGGGTCCGGCGACGCCGTAGGAGAGGGCCTTTTCCCGTGTCAGGACGCCGACGCCCTTGGTCCGGTCCATGAAGATAGGGTTGTAGCTCAGGAGGTCGTCGTATTCCTTCAGGCATCCTTTCATGTGAGCGACGAACTTCTTGGCCTGGTCGATCCAACCCTCGGCTAGATCGTGGGAAACCCCGCCGATGCGGACATAGTTGTAGGTGATCCGCGCCCCGCAGAGCTTCTCATAGAGGTCCAGGACGATTTCGCGTTCCCGACCGAAAGCATATAGGAAAGGAGTGAAAGCCCCCATGTCGATCCCGAAAGTTCCGATAAAGACCAAGTGGGAGGCGATCCGGTTGAGTTCCCCGACGATGACCCGGATGTATTCCGCCCGCTGGGGGACTTCGACTTTCATCAAACGTTCCACCGCCAAACAATAACCCCAGTTGTTCATCATGGCGCAGAGGTAGTCGTCGCGGTCGGTCAGGATAATGAACTGCTGGTAGTTGCGGTTCTCGGCCAGCTTTTCGACGCCGCGATGGAGGTAGCCCACGTCCGGCACGGCGCCCAGAACCACCTCGCCGTTCACTTTCAGCACGACGCGCAGGACCCCGTGGGTGGAAGGATGCTGGGGGCCCATGTTGAGGAGCATCTCGTGGTCGGAAATTTTCTCCATCCTGGTCTCGAAGGACGGACCGGAGACGAGGGAATCGGCGGGAGCGTTCATAATCCCGGCGGGAGATTTCAAGTCGGCGGTCATTTCGCCCCCGCGGGTTTCGGCGTTCCAATCTCGGAACCGTTGTCGTAGATGTCGCGCGTGTGGACATAGTCCTTGCGGAGGGGCCAGCCGGGGTAGCCTTCCCAGAGGAGGATGCGCCGCAAATCGGGATGG
>PMLF01000077.1 GCA_003158755.1 Elusimicrobiota bacterium
AGGGCGAAATCCGCTTGGAGGACCACGACCTCTCGGAATTGCCCATGTATAAAAGGGCCCGCAAAGGATTGGGGTATCTCTGCCAGGAGCCTTCCATTTTCCGCCGCATGACGGTGGAGGATAATTTGACCGCCATCCTCGAGCACCTGGACCTAACCTCCGACGAACGGAAGGAGAAACGGGAGAAATTGCTGGAAGAGCTGGGTCTCACCCGGTTGCGCCGACAAATGGCTTACACCCTCTCCGGCGGCGAGAAGCGCCGNNGCCCGCGCGCTGGTCACCGATCCCCGCTATCTCTTGCTCGACGAGCCGTTCGTGGGGATCGATCCCCTGGCCGTGAACGACATCCAGGGCGTCCTGGGCGACCTGAAGAAGCGAGGACTCGGCCTCCTCGTCACCGATCACAACGTGCAGGCCACCCTCGAGATCGTCGACCGGGCCTACATCATCCATTCCGGCAAGATCCTGATCCAGGGCACCGCCCGCGAGCTCCTGAACTCCGCCGAAGCCCGGCGCCTCTACTTGGGCGAAAAATTCCGCATCGACCTGCAATAAGAACCCATTAAACATTTAACCCTGCCGAACCATCCTTGGTCCGGATTTTGTTGTTGCTCTCCACTTGGAGAGTAAGTATACTGTGTTGGTTAAAACATGAATATCAAGACGATCTATTTGGTTAAGGATCTGGCCCGAGCCACGGGCTATTCAGTCTACACGGTGGAATACTACCTAAAGATCGGGCTCATCCATGAATTCGGGCGGGGGCCGGATACCGGATACAGATACTTCGACGAGCGAGCGGTTACAAAACTCGCGAAGATCCGCGTTCTGCGCAAAGAGGGGAAGACCATCAAGGAATTGCTGAAAAGGTTTTCCGCCGTAAAATATTAGAGGTCATTGAATCGAACTATTTTCCGTCGCTGGCTGCCGAGGACCGTGACATGGCTTACTATCAACTTCTGGGTCTTAAGAAAGAGCCCTTCTCCATCAGTCCGGACCCGTCCTTCTTTTTCCGGTCCGGATCCCACACGCAGGCCCTCCAACGATTGGAGATACTCCTGCGGCTCAAGCGGGGACTGGGCCTGATCCTGGGCGACGTGGGCACCGGGAAAACCACCCTCGGACGGGTGCTCGTCCGGGCCTTTCAGGACGAACCCAACGTCGCGTTCCACATGATCCTGAACCCCGTCTTCCAATCCGAATTCCAATTCCTTGAATACCTGTGCAAGACGTTCCAGGTGACGTCTCCCCTGCGCTCGAGCATGGACTGCATGGAGGCCCTCCAGAACCATCTCTATCGTCGGGGGGTCGAGGAGGGGAAAACGACGGTGCTCCTTATTGACGAGGGGCAGAATCTTTCGTCGTCCCTCATTGAAATCCTCCGTTCTCTCCTCAACTTCGAGACCAACGATTCTAAACTCCTCCAACTTGTGATCCTCGCGCAGATGGAGGCCCTGCCCCGGTTTCAGCGGATACGGAACTTCATGGACCGCGTGGCCCTCAAATACATCCTCAACCCTTTCGGTGAGGAGGAGACCCGGCGGATGATCCGGTTCCGCCTGGCGGAGGCCGGCGCCCGTTCCGAAGGCCCGCTCTTCACGGACGACGCGGTGCGCCTCATCCATTATCGGACGCAAGGGTACCCCCGCAAGATTAACCAACTTTGCCAGAAGGCGATGGAAGTCCTGGCCACCGGCGGTCGGCGCGTGGTCGACGTTGGAACGGTGAATGAGGTTTCGGCCGAGGTTTGCGAAGGCGTGGAGGAGGCCTGATGGAAAAGACGCCGGAGGCGCGCCTTCTCGAACTGATCAAGGGTGGAGGGACGCCCCGCCGATCTGAACGTTTTCGGACCCTAGGGAAACAGTTTCGAGCGGCGGTTGCTCGGTTTAAGTCTTCGACGTCCGGCCTCTCTTCTTGGCAGCTTTCCAATCGCGTTCTTCTCGTCGTTTTATTATTTCTTTCGGCGGGAGCTCTCCGGTCCTGGTTCGCGAGGCCCGTTAACGTGTCGGACGTATCTGTCTCCGCCGCTGAATCGGAATCGGCCGACGAAACGCCCCTGGGTGCTTCCGGCGCAACCCTTCGAGAGTTGACCTCCCGGAACCTTTTCCGTTCCCTCATCGCTCCTTCGGCGCCGACGGCGGCGGCCAAACCCGCCGCTCCGGTTTCGGCGCCTCCGCCGCCCAAGCCCCCATTGAGCCAGCGGGCCGGATATTTAAGGCTGACCGGCATCATCGCCGGGGACACCCTCCAAGCCGTGATCGAGGACAAGAAGAAAAATACCACCCGTTATGTCTCGGGGGGCGACGATTTGGATGAGTTTCACGTTGAAAAGGTCCTGCCCGACCGAGTCATCCTATCCTCGGACGGCGAAACGCTGGAGCTAACACTGTGAAGGAGCGACTATGATCCGCAACGTATCGTTTGCCGCGCTTATTCTTTCCGCCCCTCTATTATGTGCGGCGGAAAACAATTCCCCCGGGTCTTTCACCGCAACGACGTCCACCGCGCCGGCGATCGCCCCCTCGTCGTCTTTCCCGTTGCTCCCCTTTGACTCCCCGTCCGCCACTTCTCCCGTCTCATCGACCATCTCCACCGCTCCCGTGACCACCCTCTCCCCGATCAATCAACCGATTTTTAACTCCCCGCCGGCGCGTATGGACCTTCCGGCCTCCTCGTCGGCAACGGCAGCCGTTCCGTCTCCCAAAGAGGCGCCCCAGGGGGCCCCCGAACTGTTTTCGGCCAAGATCACCCGGAAAACGGTTTCTCTGGACCTTAAAGATATGGATGTGGTGGAGGTCCTCAAGCTCCTCTCCAAACAAAGCGGCACGAACATCGTCGTCGGTAAAAATGTCTCCGGCAAAGTCACCCTTTTCCTGACGAACGTGGATTTTTGGGAGTCCTTGACCACCATTTTGGAGACGAGGGAACTGGCCTACGTCAAGGAGGGAAACCTGGTGCGGGTCATCACCGCCGCGGACTATGAAAAAAGTTACGGCGCCCCCTTCGACGAAAAAGCCGAGACGCAAACTTTCACCTTCAAGCACATCAAGGCCAAGTCCGCCAAGGACGTGCTGGAGCCCCAAAAAAGCAAGGTGGGGAGTTTGGTGGTCAATGAAATCACCAACACCCTCATCATCAAGGAATCTCCGGACCAACTCGCCCGCTTTGAAAATATGCTCCACGAGATGGACGTGCCCGTTGAGACGCGAGTCTTCGCCTTGAGCCACGGGTCCGTCGACGACCTTCTAGCCAAGGTCCAACCCCTGGTGAGCAAGGACTACGGCTCGATCCAGACGGACAAGCGGTCCAACACGTTGGTCGTCACCGACAACCTTACCCGCTTGGCGGAGATATCCGCCGTGGTCAAAGCCTTCGACGTCCGTGAGAGGGCCGTCCTGATCGAGGCCAAGATCGTCCAGGTGGTCCTGGGCGACCATTACCAATTCGGCATCAACTGGGAAAGGGCCTTCCAGTACAACCGGACCGGGGGAAACTCCTATTCCGGCGGCGCCGTGTTCAACACCGACTCCCAACTCGTCCCCCTCCAAGCCTACGGAGGGGCTCCCGTCACCGGCGCGAGCGCGGGGGCCGCGAAACTCTCCGGGATCACCGCCAGCCTCACGGCGTTGACGGGCATCCAGGTGGCGGGCGCGCTCAACTTCCTCCAGACGGTGGGGAACACGAAGATCCTCTCTTCGCCCCGCATCGTCGCCCTCAACGGGCAGGAGTCCAAGATCCTCGTGGGAACCAAGCAGGCGTACGTCACCACCACCGTGCTTTCGCCCGGCGGCGGCGCGACG
Organism: Elusimicrobiota bacterium; assembly: GCA_003158755.1. Lineage (GTDB taxonomy): Bacteria > Elusimicrobiota > Elusimicrobia > FEN-1173 > FEN-1173 > FEN-1173. The sequence continues at coordinate 3,801 of PMLF01000077.1, forward strand.
GTGACCACCACGGAGCAGATCAACTTCGTGGACGTGGGCGTGAAGCTCTTCGTGACGCCCGTGATCGGGGAGGACGGTTTCATCACCCTCAAGGTCAAGCCCGAGGTGAGCAGCGTGGATTCCACGATAACGACCGCCGAGGGGAACACCGTACCCATCGTGCGGGTGTCCCAAGCCGAAACCAGCCTCGTTGTCAAAGACGGCGTGACCGTCATCATTGGCGGTTTGATCGAAGACAGCAAGGTGGACACGAAGTCCGGAATTCCGATCCTCTCGCAAATTCCGATCCTTGGAATCCCCTTCCGCTCCCAGGACACCAACAACCAAAAAACGGAGTTGGTGATTTTCCTGACTCCAAAGATCGTGGACGGAGAGGCCAGCTCTCCCGAAGCGCAGGACTACCTCCCCAAGAAAGATTGGCCTCCGGACCTGCCCAAGAAAAAGCCGGGGTTTTGGCAGCGACTCTTCGGGAGCAAGGACGCCTGATGTCTCTGACGATCGATCCGGAGGCCATCAAGGAGGTATCGGCCCGGGTGGCTACTCACTATCACCTGATGCCCTTGGGCTATCGGGGAAACGTCCTGCGCGTGGCTCTGCCCCCGCCGGTGGAGGCGAGCCTCCTGGACGAGTTGCGGGTCGTGCTGCGGCGCGACGTGTCGGCCGAGTCCGCTCCGCCGGAGGAGATCGAAAAGGCCATCAAGGAACACTACGGCATCGGCGCCGCGACTCTGGAAACGCTCGCCGGGAGGGACGCCGCCTCGGAAGAATCCTCCGCTGCGGTGGTCGCCGACGACGACCTGGAGGGCGCCCGGGACGCCTCGGTCGTGAAACTCGTCAACCAGATCTTCCTGGAAGCTTACCAGTCCCGCGCGACGGACATCCACTTGGAGCCCTACGCCGACGAATTCCACGTGCGCTACCGCATCGATGGGATCCTCTACGACGCGAAGTTCTCCGACTCGCTCAAGCGGCACCAGTCGGCCGTGATCTCGCGCGTCAAGATCATGGCGGACCTCTCCATCGCCGAGAAACGCCTGCCTCAGGACGGCCGCATCCGGGTGCGCGTGGAGGGGAAAGATTTGGACATGCGCGTGTCGACCCTCCCCACGCCCTTCGGCGAAGGGATCGTCATCCGGCTTCTCACCAGCCGCCAACTTTTGGACCTTCGCCATCTTGGATTCGCCCAAGAGGATTTGTCGACGCTGGAATCCTTTTTAAAGCTCCCCCACGGCGTCATCTTCCTGACGGGCCCGACGGGGAGCGGCAAGACGACGACCCTTTATTCTTTTTTGAGCCTCCTCAACACCTCCGAGCACAAGATCATCACCATGGAAGACCCTATCGAGTACCAGCTCAAGGGCATCACCCAGGTCCAGGTGAACCCAAAGATCGGCCTCACCTTCGCGGCGGGCCTGCGTTCCATGCTCCGGCACGACCCGGACATCATGATGGTGGGCGAGGTCCGCGATTTGGAAACCGCCGAGATCACGATCCGCGTCGCCCTGACCGGACACCTGGTTTTCTCCACGCTCCACACCAACGACGCGGCGTCGGCGGCGACGCGGCTCCTTGATTTGGGATTGGAGCCCTACCTGGTCTCCTCGTCGGTCCTGTGCCTGATCGCCCAACGGCTGGTGCGGCTGGTCTGCGACTCCTGCCGGCGGGAGCGGCCGGTGACGCCCGAGCTGCGGGCCGAGTTCGGGATCGACCCGGCGGCCCCCGCGGGACCCTTGTTCGAGGGGAAAGGCTGCGAGGCATGCAAGGGCACGGGGTTCCGCGGCCGCACGGTGATCTACGAGATGCTCCCCATCACCAACGACATCCGCGCCCTCGTCATGTCCCGCGCCCCCGCCAATTTGATCCAAGAAAAAGCCGTGGCCCAGGGCATGAAGACGCTTCGGCGCAGCGGCTGGGAAAAGGTTTCTCGGGGCCTCACCACGCCCGAGGAAGTCCTGCGCGTGACCCTGCGGGAGACCGCGTGACCACCTACGCCTACCGCGCCAAGGAAGGACCGGGGAAGACCGTCGAGGGACTGCTGGAAGCCGAAACCCGCGCCCTGGCCCTCGACAAGTTGGCCCGCCAAGGGCTGACGCCCATACGGGTGGAGGAACGGTCCCCGTCGGCGGGCGGCGGTGGTCTTGCCTTCCTCAAGCGCGTGCCGGCCAAGGACGTGACGCTCTTGACAAGGCAGCTCTCCGATTTGCTCGAGTCCGGGGTGCCCCTCCTCAAATCCCTCCGGATCGTCCGCGGCCAGACGCATCATCCCCGGCTGGCCCGCGTCCTGGGCGAAGTGGTCACGGCCGTGGAAGGTGGGTCGCCTTTGTCGGAGGCGATGGCTCGGCACCGGGACCTGTTCGGCCCTTTGCAGGCCGCCCTGGTGCGGGTGGGGGAATCCGCCGGAGTCCTGGGGCCGGCCCTGGCGCGCCTGTCGGAATTTTCGGAGCAGGCCGAGGAACTCCGCACGCGGGTGCGCACGGCCCTCATCTACCCGCTCCTCATCGCCTGTGTCGGAGCCCTCACGGTTGTCTTCCTCATGCTTTTCGTCGTGCCCAAATTGGCGGGTATGTTTTCCGACATGGGACAGCCCCTGCCGATGGTGACCCGCGTCCTCCTGGGGGTGAGCGGGTTCCTCTTAGGACCCGGCGGCCTGTTCACGCTCGTCCTGATCCCCGTGGCGGTCCTCCTCGTCAAGAAAGCCCTCTCCGGGGAAAAGGCTCGCGCGCGGCTGGACCGGCTCCTCTTCCGAATCCCCTTGTGGGGGAATGTGGCGCGGCAGGTCGCGGTGGCGCGTTTCGCTCGGACGCTGGCCACGCTCCTGGGCGGCGGCGTCCCCATCTTGGACGCCTTGAAAAGCGCCGCCGAGGCCGTCGGCCACGGCTCGCTCCGCGAGCAGGTCCTTTCCGTCGCCGCCCTGGTGCGTGAGGGCGCGCCCCTTTCCGAGAGCCTGCGACGGATGCCGGATTTTCCGCCCTACCTCTGCCAGATGATCGCCGTGGGCGAGGAGGGGAACATTTTGGAGAAGTCCCTGCAGAAGGTCGCCGGCACCTATGAACGGGAAGCCGACCGCGCCATGAAGGTCATGACGTCGCTCCTGGAACCCGCCATGATCCTGGGCGTGGGGAGCGTGATCGGCGTGATCGTGATCGCGCTCTTGTTGCCCATTTTCCAAATTACGGCTTTCGTCAAATGAGAGGAATGCCCATGCGAAATGAAAAAGGTTTCACGCTGATCGAGATGCTGTTGGTGGTCATCATCCTTTCCACTCTGGCGGCGATGATCGTTCCGCGCTTCGCCGGACGGTCCGAGGAAGCCAAAGTCGCGGCCGCCCGGGCCGATATCCACGCCCACCTCGGGAGCGCGCTGGACCTTTATGAACTGGACAACGGAATTTTTCCCGCGTCCCTCGACGCGCTCCTGACCGATCCCGGAAATGCCAAGAAGTGGCGCGGGCCCTACTTGAAGCAAAGGAAAAACTTGAACGACCCCTGGGACCGTCCTTATCAATACCGATGCCCCGGGACCCACAATCCGGACTATGACCTGTCCTCCTCCGGTCCCGACGGACAAGACGGGACGGCGGACGATATCACGAATTGGAACGATGACAAAAAATAACGGCTTCACGCTGATCGAGCTGGTCTTCGTCGTTTTGGTCCTGGGGATCCTGACGGGCATGGCGGCTCCCGTTTTCCGTCGCTCCTATCGCCGGTTGGGGTTGGAAGCGGCGTCCTGGACCCTCACTTCCAGCCTCTCCTACGCCCGCGAGCGGGCGATCATGGAACGCGTTCCAGTCCGCGTCGTCTTCGATGAGCAAGAAGGGACATGGAGGCTTGCGACCCTGGAAGCGGGGCAATTCATGGACCGCCGCGACCGGTGGGCCAGGGCCCACCGCTTGTCCAACGGTTTATCTTTCAAGACGCCGCCCCCCTTCGTGACTTTCTATCCGGACGGCACCGCCGACGCGGCTTCCGTTGACATCGTTTCCCTTGGAGAAAACATTTGCCGGCTCCAAGTAGACCCGCTCCTCGGGCGCGCCACGGCGGAAGAGGTCGCGAATGCGGGATAACAAAGGCGTCCTATTGATCGAAACGCTCCTGGCCGTGACGATCCTATCGGCGGGACTGATCGTCCTGTTGGAGGCCTCCATGGCTGGGCTCAGGGCGGGCGCCGAAGCCGGGGATCAGTATCGCGCCTCCCTCATCGTCGAGCGCCGCGCGTGGGAACTGGAAACCGCCGGGAAAGCCGACGCTTTCGGCGGAGAAGCCGAGGATCCCTCGCTGGGGCCCGTAGCCTGGTCCGCCGAGCAAAAAGAGGTTCCCACGTTGACACCCGACCGCGTTCCCGGCTGGCAATGCTGGAACGTCTCCGTCTCGTGGAACCGCCGCGGACGGGCGAACAACCTGGTCTTGCCCGTGGGGTTGCCCAAACCGTGAGGGACCGGCGGGGTTTCACCCTTATCGAACTCTTGGTGTCCATGGCCATATTTGCCGTGCTGGCGACGGCCCTGGGGGCCTCGCTTTCCGCCGGAATCACGGCCTGGAAGAGGGGCCGGAAAAGCGCCGACCAACAGCAGGAGGTCCGGGCCGTTCTGGAGCGCCTGGCGCGCGAATTGAGGAACGCCGTCCCCGCGCCCGGGATCACCGTTCAAGGCGACGACAAATCTCTTTCCTTTTACACGACCCGGGACGGTCCCGGCGACGCCTCGGGGCCGCTTCGCGTGATCGTTCGCGTGTCCTATCAGAACGCGCTCGCCTCGGGGGACGCGATGGACTCGATCCAGCGCGGCGAGACTCCGCCTCGGAAACCGGAAAATACGGCGACCCGAACGCTCACGACGATGCCGGCCCGGATCGGGTTCCAATACGCCTATGCGCCGGACACCCCCGGCGATCCTCCCCTATGGAAGACCCTCTGGTCGGACAAGGGCGACCTGCCCGCGGTCGTTCGGATCACGCTCGCCGTCCGGAACGCCGCCGGGGAGGAGGAGGAATTTGAGAAAACGGTTTCTCTGCCGACAGGAGTTTTGAAACCATGGCCGGGTTGATTTTCACCGCAAAGCAGGAGGGATCCGTCCTCATCGTGTCCCTCTGGATCCTCGCGCTGCTTACCCTGACGGTCCTAGCCGCCGCCCACAGCCTGGGAGTGGAAACTCGGCTGGCAACCTACCAATGGCAAGAGACCCGCCTGCTGCGGGCGGCCCGCGCGGCGGTGATGACCTGCTCCGACGATCTTCGAAGTCCGGCGATCAGTTCCGCGCCGACGCTTTCTCAACCGTGGAGAGGAAACCCCTCTCTCTACCAGGCGCGCGCTCTGCCCGACGGGATATTCACCCTGCAGCACCAAGACGGGGGACAAACGCTTTATGGGTTCGAGGACGAATCCTCCCGGATCAACCTGAACACGGCCCCGCCGGACGTCCTGGACCGCCTCTTCGCCTCCGCGCCCGGCGTGTCGGCGGCCTTGCAGGACTGGATCGACGCCGACGACGCGACGCGCCCCGGGGGCGCCGAAAAGGACGAATACAACGGCGAAGGTCCGCGGAACGGACCGCTCAAGACCGTCGACGAACTCCTACTGGTGATCGGTGTCACGCCCGAGATTTTCCGACAGGTGGAGCCCCTGGTAACCGTCCAAGGGAGCGGCCGGGTGAACCTGAACACGGCCTCGGAGCAGGTCTTGGAGATGATCGGACTGACGCCGTCCCTGGCGCAAAAGATCGTCCTTTTCCGCCTGGGAGATGACGGCCAACCCGGCACCGTCGACGACGGGGTCTTCTCGGATCCGGCAGCGGCGGCGTCGCTCCCGGGTCTGCGGCCGGAAGATGTTTCGTCCCTGCAAAACGCCGTGAAGAGAAACTTGCTCGGCGCGTATTCGGAGGCTTTGAGACTCAATCTTCACGTCCAACTGGACGAGGGCGCCTGGCGGGACTTCCGGATCGTCATGAAACCCGGGGCCTGGCCGCCCAAAATATTGGTTTGGCGGGAGGCCTCGTGGTGAGATCGTTTTTAGAAAATGTTTTCGGCCGCGCCCCCCGCGGTTCCATCGGGGCGGCGTGGGACGGCGGCCGCCTGATGGCGGCGCGTCCGGCCGGCGAGGGAGGGAAAACCTTTTTTTCCGCCGAAGCCCCCGACGCCGTCCGGTCGGCTTCCGTGTGGGCCCGGCTGAAGTCCGAAGGGTTCCACGGGGCCCCCGTGACGGCGGTTTTTCCGCAACATCTCCTGGTCGTCAAAACACTGGACCTTCCCTCCGCGGATCCGGCGGAGGTGAGGGAAATGGCCGCTCTCGAGGCCTCCCGCCGCATCCCCCTGCCCCCGGAGGAAATCTTGACCGACATCCACATCGTCTCGACGGATTCCAACGGCTCGTCAAAGGTCATGCTTTTCGCGGCGCGGAGGGAAGACGTGTCCCGTTGGCTGGAAACCTTCCGAGCCGCGGGGCTCGCGCCCGAACGCCTGGAGCCTTCCAGTTTGGCCTTGGCCCCGCTCCTCCGGCGCGCCGCATCGGCCGGAGAGACCCTCCTGGGCTTGGAAGCCGCCGCCGGAGCGGTCACTTTCGTTCTTTTCCAGGACGGGGTCCTCCGCTTCGTCCGCAGCCTTCCCGTGAGCGCCGAGGAGTTAGAGACCGAGGCCGGCGGGGACCGGTTCTCCCGTGAGGTCCGGGATACCCTCCTGGCCTGTCGGCGCGAGCATACGCTCTCGGATACCGTCCGGGTCCTGGCCGGCGGCTCGCCGGGTCTTTTCAGGCTCCTGCCCGGGGTTCTCCCTTGGCCGTCAGAGCCTTTCCCGGGCGTCCCGGAAGGTTTTCTTCCATCAGCGGTGGGGGCCGTGCTCCTGCCCCATGACGGGTCGCCCAATCTTTTGCCGCCGGAGGACCGGGAGGGACGCGTCAACCGGCGGCGCCGCCGGGAATCCGTCTCATTCGCGTCCTTGGCGGCCGCCGGCCTCGTCGTAGCGACCGCGTGGGGCGCCGGAGAGCTCCAGGCCAAAAAGCGGCGTCTCAGTCTGCTGGAGACGCGCTGGAGCTCGGTCGCCGGGCAAGTCCGGGAGCTGGAAAAAATGGAGAGCCGCCTGGAATTGATACGCCGCCGGGCGGGGACCGTCGGGGACCTCCCGCAACTCGTGGCGGCCTTGAACAAGGTCTTGCCTCCGCGAGTTTTCCTCACCGGCTTGAATTTTGAGCGAGGGATCTCGGCGGAACTGCAGGGGGAGGCCACCACTCTGGCCGAGGCGGTGGCTTCCGTCAACGCATTGGAAAAATCCGGGCTCTTCCATAAAGTCAAGCTGATTTCCTCCAACGCCCGGCCCGTCAACGGGCGCGACCTGGTGGAGTTCCGCGTCCATCTTTCTTTGGGGGAGGAGTCCGCGTGAAAACTTTGGCTCCCCGCGAAAAAGCCATCGCCGCCTCCGCCGCCCTCCTGGTTGCCGTTTTCTTAGGAAACCGGTTCCTTTTATTGCCGTTGGGGGACGCCTGGCGCGAGTTGGACGATCGCGCCACGGTCCAGGAGTCGCGATTCCGCCGCGGCCGTGAATTAATGGCTCGCGGCGACCGCATTCGCAAAGAATACGCGGCCCTCGCCCAGGCGGCCGCCGCGCCGGGTGACCCCCGGGACGCCACGGCGCTCCTTAAGGACGTCGAAACGCTCGCCGCGTCGGCGGGTGTCCGCATCCGGGACCTCCGGCCCACTCCCGAGGAGGGGAAAGGAAAGCTGCCATCGATCTCCGTTACAGTCGAATCATCCTGGGAACCGCTCGCCCGTCTTTTACGGGACCTTCAAAGCTCCCCCCGCCTCCTCCGGGTGGAGAAGGCGACGATCCAGTCCAAGGCCGAAGCCGCTGTCCTGACCGCCCAGCTCCTCATCGTCCGCGCGCCCCTCGACGAACCCGAAAAGCCGTCCTCTCCCCAAGGGCGAAAAACATAAGGCATTATTTTTCATAATATTAGTTGACAAAAATAATGATTCTTGTTAAATTCCATTTGCTGAATTTGACGTTCCCCTAGACTCTAGACTCCACTTCGACGTTTCCACTTCCAAGGGAATATTCCGGGATCATTTTTCGCCCATCCGCGGGGTTATTCGTTTATGGCGTCGTTTCTGTCTACCCTCATACCACGTTTTCTCTTCCTGGCTTTCGTTTTGGCCGTTCTCGCTTTGACGGCCGGCGCGGCTCCTTCCTTATATAGCGCGGCGGCGGATATCAATGGCGCCCTCGGAAAGCCCGGCGCACCCCTTCTGGTGGATGTCCGCGACGCCGCCGAGTTTTCCGCTTCCCGGATCCATAGTTCCATCAATGTTCCCCTGTTCGAGCTAAAAACAAAGACTTTCCTGGCGAAAAACGATCTCGTCCTTATCGGCCGGGGCGACGATTCCTCGTCCCTGGAAAAGGAATGTAATCGCCTCCGGTCCAAAGGATGGAGGATTTCCATATTGCAGGGGGGGGTAACCCGGTGGAAATCGGAGGGCCTTCCTTTGGAGGTCAATCCCCTAGCGTTCCCTCCGACGCCGAGGACGCCGGTCCGGTTGGACACCGGTTCGCCAAGCCGGACGCAGCAAACCTCCCACACGGGGAATCAATCGTCGGGGTGTCCCACATGCCGCTGAAGTTCCGCTGGGCGCTCTGGATGTTCCTCCCCGCGATGGCGGCGGCCCTGCCTTCGGCGACGGGCGATCAGACACGCCGCGTCCGCTTCGGTTTCAATCTGGTCAACACCACCGATCATTCCGTCGAAGATTCCGAGCTATGGGCCTACGCTCCCGTCAAAGAAACGTCGAATCAGAAATGTCTTGATTTGGACGCTTCTCTGCCCTTTGACCGGACCGAAGACGCCTGGGGTAATCAGGTCCTCCATTTCCGTGTGGGGGAAATCCCACCTTACGGGAGGCGGTCCATCCGCGTGAACGCCGTCCTCCGCATGTCCGAAGAGCCGGGCCGGGAAGGAACTTCGCGCTCCTTGCGCAAGGGGTGTCTCCGGCCGGAACCTTTCGTCGAGTCCGACGCCCCGGAACTTCGCCGCCTCGCGTCGGACCTCCGTCAAAGGTCTGCGCGGGGGACCGCCGAAAAAATTTTCGAGTGGGTCCAAGGAAATCTTAAGCCCCTTCCGCCGGACCCGGATCCGCGCGGAGCGCTTCACGCCTTGAAAGACGGCCGGGGGGACTGCACCGAAGCCATGGACCTTGTCATGGCTCTTGGCCGGGCCGATGGTCTGCCCACGCGTGGCGTCGCCGGGTATGTGTGCTCTCGGAACGCCGTCCTGGACCCCGCCGGGTTCCACAATTGGGCCGAGTATTTCGATTCGGGCCGCTGGCGCCTTTCGGACCCGTTCAACGGCATCTTCGCCGCCAAGTCCGGCGATTACATCGCCTTTAAGATCATCGGCGCGGGGATCGGCGAGGACTTTAACCGTTTCCGTTTCAAAGGCGAGGGGCTTCGCGTGCGCATGGACGGCGGGAGCGAATCATGACGACCTTCCGGACTTCCTTCAGCGGCCGTTGCAACACGGGAAAAACCGCTCGTGCTGAGCTTGTCGAAGCGCGAGCCTCCAGCGGAGGGAATCGCTCATCCTTCGACAAGCTCAGGATGAGCGGGGTTTTTACTCTAATCCCCTTTAGGCTTTTGGCGGTGTTAGCGATGGTTCTGACGACCATTCTCTCGGCCCGTGCCGCGGGTTCCGTCTGCGCCACGGTTCAGATGCAGCTCAGCCAGCAGGTGACGTTGGAACGGCAGGCGTTCGACGCGCACATGCGCATCAACAACGGTTACACCAATTTGACGTTGAACAACGTGACGGTGACCGTGCAGTTCACGGACCAGGACCAGAAACCCGTTTCGGCCACTTCCGACACCAACGACCTCACCGCCAAGTTCTTCATCAAAGTCGACACGCTGAACAATATTTCGGCGGTCGACGGGACGGGCTCCGTGGGCGCGGCCACGACGGCGGATATCCATTGGCTGATCATCCCGTCGCCGGGCGCAGCGGGCACCACTCCGGTTGGAGCGCTCTATTTCGTGGGAGCGACGCTCAGCTACAACCTGGGCGGGACGCAAAAGACCATGGACGTTACTCCGGATCACATCACGGTCCAGCCCATGCCTTTGCTTTCCATGGATTATTTCCTTCCGACGGACGTCATCAGCGACGACGCTTTTACGCCGACGGTGGTCGAACCGCCGGTGCCGTTCCCGCTGGGCGTGCGGGTCCGCAACTCGGGGATGGGCCCGGCCAACAACCTGGCCATTGAATCCGCGCAACCGACCATCACGGAAAACCTTCACGGGCTGCTCATCAGTTTCAATATCATCGGCTGCGACGTGAACGGCGCGGCTTCTTCGCCGAGCCTCCTGGCGAACTTCGGCACGGTGGCGCCGGGAATGTCCGGTGTCGCGCGGTGGATGATGACCACGTCGCTTTCCGGAAAATTCATCAATTTCAACGCTCAAATGACCCATTCGGACGCTTTGGGCGGCCAGTTGACCTCCCTTTTTACCTCCGTCACGCCCCACACCTTGGTCAAAGACGTCCTGGTGGACGCCCCTGGCCGGGACTTGATCCCTGATTTCCTGGCGAACGACGGCGGCGCGCTCCATCTCTACGACTCCCAAAACTTGGACGCCGCCGTGGCGGACATGTCCTCGGTATCGTCCTTTCAGCCTCCGACGGGCGAATCGTATCCCCTGATTACTTCTTATGCGCCGGGTTTCGTCTATGTGAAGCTTGTCGACCCCCAAGTCGGCGCACATCCTCTGTCCAAAGTGCTTCGCTCGGACGGCAAAACGCTCCGGTCCGACAACGTCTGGCTCTCCAAAACGCGGACAGGGTCCGGCCCGTGGCAGTATTGGTTCAACCTGTTCGACGATGGGACCGCTCCCAACTACACCGTGACGTACGGGGATTCGTCCACCGCCAACCAACCCCCGGTCTTTCAACCGATTGCCGACAGCTCAGGCACGGAAACCCAGCCCCTGTCCTTTACGGTCCTCGCGACCGACCCGCAAAGTTCTCCGCTCACGCTCACCGCCGCGTCGTTGCCCGTGGGAGCCGTCTTCACCGACAACAAAGACGGCACGGGCCTCTTCACTTGGACCCCGTCGCTCGGCCAGGCGGGCCGCTACGAGATCGCCTTCACCGCCTCCGACGGGACGCTCAGCACCCCCGCGCGCGCCAAGGTTTACATCTCTCCCCCGATCGTGAACCTCCAACTGTCCCATCAGCCCAACTGGGTGACGATTTCCACTCCCGCGTGGACTTGGACGGCTCCCTCGGGCGCCACGGGATACCTGGTACATATGGACAGCGACACCGAAACGCCGGTCAGCGTCCCCGCCTACACAGCCGCTCCGCTCCTGGACGGCCGCCACACCTTCTTCGTTCGCGCCCAATTCGGGTCCAATTTCGGATCCATTCAGTCCGACAGTTTCGGCGTGGATACCCATCCGCCCACGCTGTGGAGCGTTTCCTTGAACGGCGGTTCCCTCGCCACGGCGTCGCTTTCCGTCACCGTGGAGATGTCGGACGATGGCGACGGTTTGGGCAGCGGCATCGTCCTGCGGGAGGTTTCGGTGGACGGGAGCTCTTTCACCGCCTTGTCCGGCTCCACGGTGACTCTGCCCAACCAATATGGACTCCACCAGATCTCGGCGCGGCTCACGGACGCCGTGGGCCACGTGTCGCAGATTGCGACGGCGTCCATCGTCTACGCGCCGGCGGTCCAAACGCTGACGGGCGAATCGGCGTCCGGCGTGACGGCGGCGTTGAAGGACCAGCGATCATCCTTCTACGCGGAAGTCCCCGTGAACGCGGGCCGGTTCACGTTCCAAAACGTTCCGACGGGGATATACGGACTTGTGGTGAAAAGCACCTCGGCGGCGGTGGCGTACGCCGGGCGGGTCAGCCTGCGGGCGGGCGCGGACATCGACGCGGGCGATCTGGAACCGGGGACCTCGCCCGGCGCCGTTTCGGGTCACGTCGTTCCGGCGTTGGAAGGCGTTCCCGTGTCCGCCGGTCTGAACCTGGGCCGGGGACAATTCGTGGAAGTCGCCCGAAGCACGACCGCTTCCGACGGAAGCTATCTTTTGAACGGGCTCGCTCCCGGGACCTACGCGATCAAGGCCTCTCCCGATCCCTCGACGGGTTTCGGCCAGGCGTATTCGATTGAACTCGCCACTGCGGGCGCGACGACGGACGCCGACGTCGCCCTATCCTCCTCCGTGGTGGTAAGCGGGACGGCCAACCAGCCCGACGCGGTTTTGACCGCCGTCGGGGGAGCGTTCGCTCCCTTTTCCACGGACCCCTCGGGCCTTTACAGCGTGGGATTGTCCACGGGCATCCAAACCTTTATGGGAATGACCGCCGTATTCAGGCTGGACCCGGTTACTTTCGACGTCGAGGCGCCGATGATCTACGACCCGGCCTTCCGCCCACTGGACCTGACTTCGACCGGTCGGATGACGGATGCCGTGGTGGTCCTGGTGCAAGACCAGGAACCGGGCATAACCAAATCCTTGCAGCTCTGCGACTTTATTTCGCGACCGGGGGCGGCGCCGGTGCTGGCGGCGCGGTCGGAAGAGATGACGACCATCTCCCCGGATACCTTCCAAGTTTATGATTCGTCTCCGTCGTCTCCGGTGCTGTGCGTCTTGTCGGACGACCAGGACAACGATGTCCACAGCGCGAACGTCGCGGATTGCTGGGCGACGGGGGTCTTTGAATATTCCTCATTGGGTCGGGGGGGAAAGGTTCAGGGGCACGTCCTGTGGGCGGCGGGCGGTCCCGTCGTTCGTCCGATGGTTACGCTTTTGGATTCGTCCGGGAACGTCGTGGGCCTTTCCGAAGGCGGTCCCGACGGTCGTTACTTCTTTAAGGACGTGCTCCTCGGAACCGGGTACGTGGTTCAAGCCTTCGATCCCTCCGGCGGTCAAGCGGTGCAAAGCGGGCCTTTGAACTTGGCCGAAGGTGACGAAGTTTCGGGTTGGGACCTGACAGTGGGCCGCGGCTCCCGCGTGGAGATCGTCCAGTATCCCCAATCGATCTGGTCGGGACAAACCGTTTCCGTCAACGCGTCCTGGGAACACCTGCCTTCGGAACAGGATTATCAACTCGTCCTCCGGCTGGAATCCGCTCAGGGGGCCATACTCGCGCAAGGAACTTTGGACCAATTCGGCGATACCGGGACGGCGCCCATTTCGGTGTCCGTCGGGATGGATGTTTCCTCGGGCACCTATCGGTTCGGACTTTATTGCATGGGAAGGGCGAGGGGGTATGTGGCCGCGTCGGTTCAAACACCGGTCGACGTCCAAGTGTCGGTGGACCTGGCGGGTCCGGTCCTGAGCATCCCCGCCGACATCGTGGTGGAGGCGCAGTCCCCAATGGGAACCCCTGTTCCTCTAACGGCCACGGCCGTGGACGCCAATGATCCCAATCCCGTGGTGACCAGCGACGCACCGGCGTTGTTCCGGTTGGGAGTGACGTTGGTGACGTTCACCGCCACGGACTTTGCCGGCAACGTGGCCACGGCGAGCATGACGGTGACCCTTGTCGATACGACGCCGCCCGTGATCGTCGCGCCGCCGGACAAGACGGTGCAAGCGCAAGGCGTGTATACCGCGGTGGCCATTGGACAAGCGACGGCCACGGACATTTTCGGCGTGTTTATCTCGAACGACGCGCCGACCTATTCGAACCCGCCTAAGAGCGCTTCGTTGGTCCGGGGAAGCATTTCGCCGAATTATATCGCGCCCAATATCTTCGCCGTGGGAACGACGACAGTGACATGGAAAGCCGTCGATGGTAACGGGAACGTCGCCACGGCGATTCAATTGATCACCGTGGTCGACAACACGCCGCCCACGATCACCGCGCCGCCGAACGTGACCGCCGAAGCCACGGCTATTTTGACCCCGGTGATCATCGGGACGCCCACGGTGACGGACCTGTTCCAGGTGACCGTCACCAACGACGCCCCGGCGGCTTACGCCATCGGCGTTACCACCGTCACCTGGACGGCGACCGACGCCCACGGGAACACCGCCACCGCCGTCCAACAAGTGAACATCGTGGATACGACCCCGCCCGTCGTCACCGCGCCGCCGAACATGACGGTCGAAGCCACGGCCGTTTTGACTGAGGTATACATTGGCCAGGCGACGAGATCGGACATCTTTACGGTTTATCTCTGGAACGACGCGCCGACACAGCAAGGTTCTGCGATCGCAAAATCATTAACCGGGAAACTGGCTGCTATTACCCCCAATGTTTGGGCGGTTCCAAATTATTTTGCTTTGGGAAAGACGACCGTCACTTGGACGGCGGAGGACTCCAACGGCAACATGGCGACGGCGAAACAATTGATCACCGTGGTCGACACCACGCCGCCGTCGATCACGGCTCCCGCGAACGTCACGGCGGAAGCGACGGGCGTGTTGACTTCGGTGAACGTCGGCACGGCCACGACGTCGGACATTTTCGCCGTGACCGTCACGAACAACGCCCCGGCTTCCTTCGCGCTGGGGGTGACGACCGTTACTTGGAGAGCCACCGACACCAGCGGGAACGCTTCGACCGCCGTTCAACAAGTGAAAGTGGTGGATACGACGCCGCCCTTGCTCATCCCCCCGCCGAACAAGACGGCCGAAGCCACGGGCGTTTTGACCGTAGTGAACATCGGCACGGCCACCGCGACGGATCCCTTCGGCGTCACCATCACCAACAATGCCCCTGCCTCCTACGCCCTGGGTGTGACGACCGTCACCTGGACGGCGACCGACACCCACGGGAACAAGTCCACGGCTCTTCAGCAAGTGAAAGTGGTGGACACGACGCCGCCGGTGCTTCATGTCCCGGCGAACGTGACCGCGACGGCCACCGCCGTTTTGACCCCGGTCGCCATCGGCACCGCCACCGCCACGGATATTTTCACCGTGACCATCACCAAAAACGCCCCCGCGTCCTACGCCTTGGGCATAACGAGCGTCACCTGGAAAGCCACCGACGCCAACGGGAACGCCTCGACCGGCATTCAACAAATCAAAGTCGTGGACACGACCTCTCCGACGATCCATGTCCCGTCGAACGTGACGGCGCAAGCGACGGCCGTCTTGACCCCGGTAGCCATCGGCACGGCCACGGCCACGGACATGTTCCCGGTGACGATCACGAACAACGCCCCTTCGGCCTTCGCCTTGGGCGTGACGAGCGTCACTTGGACGGCGACGGACACCAGCGGGAACGCGGCGAGCGGCATTCAACAAGTGAAAGTTGTGGACACGACGACGCCGACGATCCATGTCCCGGCGAACGTGACCGCCGAAGCCACGGGCGTTTCAACCCCGGTGAACATCGGTACCGCGACGGCCACGGATATCTTCCCGGTCACGATCACCAACAACGGTCCCGCGGCCTACGCCTTTGGCGTCACGACGGTCACCTGGAAGGCGACGGATTCCAGCGGTAACTGGGTAACCGCCGTTCAACAAATCAAAGTGGTGGACACGACCTCGCCGACCATACATCTCCCGGCGAACGTGACGGCCGAAGCCACGGGAACTTTGACGAAGGTCTCAATCGGTACCGCCACCGCGACGGATGCTTTTTCCGTGACCATCTCGAGCAACGCTCCAACCTCCTATGCGCTGGGCGTGACGAGCGTCACCTGG
>PMLF01000169.1 GCA_003158755.1 Elusimicrobiota bacterium
CCAGAAAATCAGATTATATAAGTTTCCATGCCGCCGTTCACGGGGAAACCGGAAAGGAGGATCGTTTCTTGAGGAAGGCAAGGATCCCGACGGAAAGAAATCCCCAACCGAGGACGGCCAACGTCACACCCGCCCGCTCCTCCCCGGGCCGGTAGCGCCAGCGCACGGTCGATGATCGTCCGTCCACGAGGACGGCCTGCATCACACCGAAAGCTTCCCGGACGGAGACCTCGCGGGAACCCGACCACGCCCGCCACCCGGGATCGAAACGCTCCGACCAAAGCGCGACGAAGGGATCTTCGGTCTCCCATTCCGTGTCCAGCCGCTCAGGTGACGGGCGGCGAACCGACCTGAGTCGGGCCGCTCCCTCCGCCGAGCGAACGAGAGGCCGGGGAGACGGATCCTCGCTCAAATAGCCCGGCCCGAGGGGCCTCGAGGACCATCCCGGAACGGGGCCGGTCAAAAGGGCATACCGCGCCCCCAGTTCTCGAAAAAGAGGCGTCGATGGATTGATCACTTCGATTTCTCCCGTCGTCGACACTTCGCCGGGCTGGGCGCGCGCCGCGAAGAAATCCATGTTTTGAGGGACGAATCCCTCGAATCCGTTCACGTTGGAGAACCCCGTCATCATCCCTTTGTTTTGGAGAGGGACGTCTTTCGACAACGCGATCCGCGGGGGAAAGGGTCCCGTCCAATCGAGGGAGCGGATCGCGGAGCCGGGAGTCCAGGAGGGGGCCGGATCCTCCGAAGAAAGGAAACCCCTTCCGTGAACGTAAAGGTCCGCCGCGGCCGCGAGGACAAGCGCCGCCGCCGCTCCCCTTCGCCACCGCCGGTTCCCCAGGACAATCGCCGCCGTCCACACCAAGGCCCATAAGGTCCCCGCGATGAACCGCGCGGGCGCTCGTTGAGTTTCCAGGAAATTACGGAACAGAAACGCCAGCGGCCCGTTTCCGCCCAGAGCCAGCAAAAGGAAAAGGGTGGCGACCGCGGGGAGAGCCCACCGCCTCCGCTTCAACGCCGCGACGAGGCCCCACAAACCCAGCGCCAGGGGAATCCAGCCGAGGTACAAAGCGTAGGACTCGTAGAACACCGACGGAGGGCCGGCGGCGAACGTCCCGGAAAACGGGGACCCGAACCAACCCGGGAATAGAAACGTCTTCAGCGCGGCGGGATCGAGGGAATAGGAGACCGCCACGGCGGCGCGAGTGGCCGCGTCGAAGATTCCGGCGGCGCGCGTGGTGCGGACGAGATAGGTCCAGCTCGGCAGGGACTGGACGGCGACCAGGACCGCCGCTCCCGCCGCCGCGGACGCCCCCCGCCGATAACGGGACCAGCGGCCGCCGGGCAACGCCGCGGCCAAGACCATCGCCAGGAGCGCGGTATGTTCCGTCACCTGAAGGTGTCCGGAAAAAAAGGAAAGGGCTCCCGCCGCCGCCAAGAGCGCCGGCGACGATTCCGACGATAAAGCGGCGAGCAGGATGAACCCGGTCCAGGAGTATCCCGATAAATGGATGAATTGACCCGCCGCCGCTTTCGCGATGAAGAAGAAACCGAACCCCCACGCCGCTCCGCCCAGCCAGGGCGCCGCGCCGCGGCGCCGGGCCGCGACGAGAAAGAGCGCCATGCCCCAAGCGTTCAAGAAAAGGTGCAGGGCCGTAAAAACGTTTACGGCGCGGACCAGCGGGAAGAACCAAAACACCTGGTTCGGCGGATAGAACACGCCGGCCTGGGGCGACGCCAGGAAAGGAGTTCCGGCGAAGATGTGGGGGTTCCACAACGGCATTTGGCCCGCCTGCAGGCGCCGGGCCGCGTAGTGGCGGAAAGGACCGCCGTAGTCGTTGACGTCGACGGAATTCCTCGGGATCCCCCGCGAGAACAGGAACGGAGCGCAAAATAGGACGGTGAGAACGGCCAGGAATACCGCCAGGGCCCTCAGACGCCTTAGAGACACGTTAACCACTGGACGCCCCACGCCGCCAGGGTCATCCAAAAGACCAGGGTTAGCCACAATCCCGCCCGGAAAGCCGTCGGGCGGAAAAGAAATCGGACATCTTCCGCGACGACGCCATCCTTATTAATGGAAAGCATCCCGACGTCGTTTTCCGTTTTAAGCGGATGTCCATGGGACCAAGCCGTCCATCCAGGGTCCCACATCTCCGCCGTCTGAAGAAAACGTTTATCGGCCGGAACCGGAGGAACCGTTCTCTCATAAAGATTCCAAGGGCCGACGCCGCGGGGAACAAGGCCTTCCTCCATCAACGGAGAAGGCGATGCCGCCCACCGGACGTTCAATCGGTTCAAAATCGGAATCGCCGCTCGAAAAGAGGGCGAGCCGTAGAGGGACGATAAAAGTTTTTCCGTCGAATACGGATTCAAGGAGAAACCGATGGGATTGACGTTCCTCAAGTGATAGGGCAGCGTCGTGAGACTCAATCCTTTTTCCCGCAAACGCGTCCATGCCTCCGTGACGTCGCTTCCTTGGGCGCTCATATCGCCCACGGCCCGAGGCGTCAGGAAAAGACGTCCCTCCGCGCCTTGCACGGTTGAGATCCAAGCGGGTTTGCGATGGAAATATCCGGCGTCGATCGTCGGATACATCCCCGCGCCGTCCGCCAGGAGTTCCACGGCCAGCAAACCCAGAACCACCGCAGCGATCCTGGGCCGGGGTTTCCAACTTCCGACAGTGACTAGAGCCAGGGCCGCGCCCGTCATCCAAAAAGAGAATTGGCCCGGGAACCGGACCCATTGGAAAGGGGGGACATGTCCGGTGAGGAAGGGAAAAACCGGCGTGGCGTCGCCCAGAGACAAAACGGCGCCTGCCGTGAATAGCGCCGCCCAGGCGATCTTCCATCGTCCGGGCGCTTTCAAGAAAGCGTTGGCGGCCAAAGCCGCTCCGACGAACCCGGTGAAGAAACACCCCAGCCAGAAAAACTTTTCTCCGGTGTAGGCGGCTCCGGACATGGCGCTCGCCCAAGGCCAGACGAGGCCGATCCATTGGCGCGGCGAGAACGCGTAGGCCGCGGCCGCGCCGCCCAATCCTTCGGCCACGCGTCCGCTCCGCAGCGCCAGTTCCAGGCCGGGGAAGAGCGCCGCGGCGGACAATCCCGCCGCCAGCGGAATCGCCGGCCAAACCCCTTTCGCGCGCCGCCATCCCCCGGCCGTCACGACCAGGACGGCGCTCCAAGCGACTTGCGGCCAGAACCCGGCCGCGACGCTCAAGGCCCCGGTCCACGCCAAGGGGACCATCGATCGGGCGCGATAAAAAAGGGCCATCCACGGCGTCCAACTCAATACGGCGAGGAGCGGAAGGAATTCCGCCCGCGCGCGCCAAAATCCATTCAAGGACCACAACAACCCCGCCGCCAGAGCTTTCGGCCGGGACCCGCCGACGGATTTCGCCCAAAGATAACCGCCTAAAGCCGAAAGGAAAAAATGCAGGGCGTGGAACATTTTCAGTCCGGTGACGAAAGGAAAAATCCAGAAGAGGAGGTTTCCGGGATATAAGACCCCTGTTTGGGGCTGACCCAGCCACGGCACGCCGCCGGAGACGTAAGGGTTCCATAAAGGCAGATGGCCGGCCTGAAGATTTTCCGCGGTCCACACGTGCATGGGATGGAAGAGGTAGGTAAGGTCCCGGGCGAAGAGGGTCCGTCCGGGGAGCCACGACCCGACGAAAGCGAGGACGATCGCGCCGAGGAGGATCAGCAGGGGGACGCGGTCGCGGGAAGACATCACCCATTTTCCATTTTTCATTGACGAAGAGGAAAGAAGATTTTAATAAAGGAAGTCGTCCACGTCGTAGAGGGCGACCCGGGGACGTCGTCCGTCGGGGCGGTCGAGGGCGGCGGCTCGGAACGCGGCGGCCTGGCCGGAGCGAAGGGCGGGACCCGCCGGCGACCGGTTGGATCCCATCAAGGCGCGCCGGTGAGGATCGTCCGGCCCGTCTTTCAGGGGGGAAAGGTAAACCAGATCGTTCTCGTCGAGGGGCAAAACCCGCAGGAGGCGCGCCGTTTTCTCGCGGTGGCCGGCGTCGGCCTCCCGGCCTCCCGCGCCCAGAAGCGCAACGATGCCGACGGAAAGACCGGCTTCTTTGACCCGCGCGACCGCTCGGCGGACGTCCTCCGCGCGGCCGGGTTTCCTTAACCACCGCCGAACTTCCTCGTCGCCGGACTCGACGCCGATCGTCGCCCGCCGGAAACCGGAGCGCGCCAGGGCTTTCAGGTTGCGGCTCGTCCAGCGAAGGAGGGACCGGACTTCACCGAAGGAGTGGATGCCCCAGGCGCCGTCTTCCGACGGACGAACGAGCCGGGGCTGCCGCCGGGAAATTTCCCTGCACAACCAAATCAGGGTGGACGGCGGAGCGGCGAAGGCGTCGGCGTCCCCGATGAACGCCGACACGCGCCGATCCATCGCGGGCCCAAAATACGCTTCGGTTTCTTCCATGTGGCGCCGAATGTCCGCACGCGAACGCACCCGGGCCCCGCGCCCCGCGAACAACCCGCAAAAAGCGCACCGGTTCCAGGAACATCCTTCCACCGCCTGAACGACCCAGGCCAAATATTGATCGGGAGGCAGGACGCCGATGGGGTGATAGATTCGTCGGAAATACGCGGCGTCTTCCGCCAGACGGTCTTGGAAAGCGAGGATCGTTTCCAGACGTCGCGCCCAACCCTTCGGCGTCAAAGGTTTCCCGACGGTTCCCGAGAGAAGCCCGCGACGCGCCAGGGCCAATAGTTCTTCCAACCGCTCGCGGACGCGATGCTCCAATTCCGCCGCGTTTTCCGCCGTCAAAACCCGGAGATGACGAATCGGTTCCATCCCGCCCGCGACCCACTTCTTCTCCACCCATCGCCCGTCGAAGCCTCGCGCGCGGAAGAACCCTTTTTCATGGACGGCGACGGGCCGCCCCGCGGCGTCGAAGTCCATCCCGATTTCCGGGAGGACAAAAGAGAACGTTCCCGGAGAAAACGTCGCCGTGAACAATGGATCAGCCCGGCCCGGTCATCCCGCGCGGATCCAGGATCCGGGCCAATTCATCGTCAGGCAAGATTTTTTTTTCGCGGCACAAGTCCCGCACGGTCTTTCCCGACCGTCCGGCCTCTTTCGCGATCTCGGCGGCTTTGTCGTAGCCGATTTTAGGCGCCAGAGCGGTGACCATGGACAGGCTCTTCTCAATGTATCCGTTCGCCGTTTCCTTGTTGGCCTTGATCCCCTTCACGCATTTTTCGGTGAGGAGACGGCTGACGTTGGTTAGGAGCGTCATGCTCCACAGGAGGTTGTAAATAATGAGGGGCTGCATCACGTTCAGCTCGAAGTTGCCGGAGAGACCGCCGACGGCGATCCCGGCGTCCGCGCCGATCACCCAGGCCGCCGCCATGCACACCGCTTCCGGGATCACCGGGTTCACCTTGCCCGGCATGATGGAGCTGCCGGGTTGCAACGAAGGAAGCTCAATCTCTCCCAACCCGCAGCGCGGACCCGACGATAGCCAGCGTAGGTCGTTGGCGATCTTGGTAAGGGAGACCGCCACGGTCTTCAGCGCCCCCGAGGTCTCCACCGCCGCGTCGCGGGCGGCCAGCGCTTCAAATCGGGACGGCGCCCCGACGAACGGCAACCCCGTTTCTTCCCCCAGTTTCCGGATCACCCCGTCGATGAAGCGCGGCTCGGCGTTCAGTCCCGTGCCGACGGCCGTCCCGCCCAAGGCCAGTTCGGCCAAATGTTTCCGGCAGCCGTCGAGCCGGGCGATGCCGTGCTCCACCTGGCTCGCGTATCCGGAGAACTCCTGCCCCAGCCGCATGGGGACGGCGTCCTGCAAATGGGTCCGCCCGATTTTCAACACGTCATTGAAGGCTTTTGCTTTCTCCCGAAGGGATTCTCTCAGCGTTCCCAGCGCCGGAACGACGTCCTTCGCCAATCCCTCGAGAGCGGCCACGTGGAGAGCCGTCGGTACCACGTCATTGGAACTCTGCCCTTTGTTCACATGGTCGTTTGGATGGACGGGGACGTTCGTCCCTTTTTCATGCCCCAGGATTTCGTTGGCCCGGTTGGCGAGGACCTCGTTCATGTTCATATTCGTGGAGGTGCCGGACCCCGTCTGAAAAACGTCAACGGGGAACTGCTCGTCCCACCGTCCATCCGCCGTTTCCGTCGCCGCTTGGACGAGGGCGTCCGAAATATTTTTTGGCAAGAACCCCAGGTCGCCGTTCACCCGAGCCGCGCACTTTTTGACGAGGGCCAGCGCCCGCAGGAAACGCCGGGGCATCCGCCACCCGCTCACCGGGAAGTTTTCCACCGCGCGCAAGGTCTGGATGCCGTAATAGGCGTCGGCCGGGACTTCCTTGGTCCCGAGAGAATCTTTTTCCGAACGGGTCTTCATGGGATTCCTCCGAAGGCGAAGCCATTCATTTTAACGCATTTCGGCGGCGCGGGCATTTGATAAAATTACCGTCTGAAAATGGAAACCATCGACCTCATCGTCGTCGGCGCCGGCCACGCGGCGGTGGAAGCCTCCTTGGCCGGGGCGCGCTCCGGCCTAAGAACCCTCTTGATCACTCTCGACAAGACCCGAATCGGTCACATGTCCTGCAACCCGGCCGTGGGCGGGGTGGGCAAGGGGCAGGCGGTCCGGGAGGTCGACGCCTTGGGCGGGCAAATGGCTCTTTTGACCGACGCGGCGGGTCTCCAGTTCAAAATGCTGAACCGAGGGAAGGGGCCGGCCGTTTGGAGCCCCCGCGCCCAATGCGACCGCCGCCTTTACCGAGAAGGGGCGACGAAAACGGTCCTTGCCCAGACGGGCCTCACGGTGTTGGAGGACGAAGTCACCGCCGTGCGGGAATCGGGCGGACGGGTGACCGGAGTGAATGCCCGCCGGTCCGGATTCATTCCGGCGAGGACCGTTGTCGTGTCGTCGGGAACGTTCATGAACGGCCTCCTGCACCGGGGGATGACGTCCACCCCCGGAGGCCGAATGGACGAACCACCTTCCGTCGGCCTCTCCGATTCTCTCCGCGCCCTCGGCTTCGAAGTGGGCCGTTTGAAAACCGGCACGCCCCCGCGGCTGGACGGGTCCACCATCGACTATTCCAAATGTATCCCGGCGCCGGGCGACGATCCGCCCATTCCCATGTCCCACTTCACCCGATCCCTCCCCCAACGGATGCTGAGCTGCTGGCTGACCCGCACAACGGAGAGGACCCACGACCTCATTCGGCGGAACCTGGATCGATCTCCCCTCTATACCGGCATCATCCGGTCAACGGGCCCCCGGTACTGCCCTTCCATCGAGGACAAGGTGGTGAAGTTCGCCCATCACGCCTCTCACCACGTTTTCATCGAGCCCGAAGGATACGAAACGACGGAAGTGTACCCCAACGGCATCTCGACGAGCCTGCCGGAGGACGTGCAAGAGTCTTTGGTCCGGAGCATCCCGGGGATGGAAAACGCCCGCTTCGTTCGTTACGGCTACGCCGTCGAATATGATTTTTGCCCGCCCACCCAATTGAAACCAACTCTCGAAACCCAAGCCGTCCAAGGCCTGTATTTCGCCGGCCAGATCAACGGCACCACCGGATATGAGGAAGCCGCCGCCCAGGGTCTCGTGGCCGGGGTCAACGCCGTCTTGTCTCTGAAAGGCGAACCGCCTTTCGTCCTCCGTCGGGACGAGGCGTATATCGGGGTTATGATCGACGATCTGGTTACCAAAGGAACCTCCGTCGCCGGCGGTCCCGACGAGCCTTATCGCCTCATGACGTCCCGGGCGGAATGGCGGCTCCACCTGCGCTGGGACAACGCCGACCTGCGCCTCATGGACCACGGCCGGAGGATCGGCCTTTTACCTCCGGAAACCCACGACCGTTTTTGCTCCTATCGCGCCCGCGTCGCCGAGGCGGTGCGGGCGGCGTTGCCGGCGGACGCGGAGTCCAACTATCTGTCGGTATTTCCGACGGGCCCCGTTCCGCGTTCCGGGGGTGGATCGGAACCGGCATGGAGCGACGAGAATATTTCGCGCCAAGCCGCGATCGAACTCCAGTACTGGGGCTACATGAAGCGACAACGCCGGGACATCTCCAAGTTCCTCCGTTTAGAGAACCGCCGCATCCCCGACACCTTCGATTACGACTCCCTGTCCAGCCTCTTGACCGAGGCGAGGCAGAAGCTCAAGAAAGTGCGGCCCGTTTCCATCGGACAGGCGGCGAGGATCCCCGGCGTCAACCCGTCGGACATCGCCGTGCTCCTGGTCCATCTGGAGCGCGGTCGCCGCGCCGGGGAGGCGACCTCCCGTGGCTGAAACGGAATTGGACCTCCTCTTCGAGCAGGAAGCCCCCGTCCTCGCCAAGTTGGGAGTGCCCGCCGCTCTTCACGGTCTTTTACGGGACATCCTTTTAGATGTTAAGGCCGCGAACGATCGGCTGAACCTCGTCTCGGACGCCGGAGATCGGGAACTTTTCCTCCATATGCTTGATTCTCTTCAAGCCTTGCGCGATCCGGAGGCTTTGAGAGAAAACGCGAGGATCATCGACGTGGGCACCGGCGGCGGTTTCCCGGGCTTACCCCTCCTGGCCGTTCGTTCCCGCTGGCGGGGAACGCTGCTGGACTCCGTCCGGAAAAAGACGGATGCCGTCGGGGAGATCGCCCGAAGTCGGTTTGGCGACCGGGTGGAAGCCCTGTGGTCCCGGTCGGAAACCTTGGCGCGGGAGGAAGGACGGAGGGACGCTTACGATCTCGCGTTCTGCCGCGCCGTCGGCCGGTTCACCACCGTCCTGGAACTCACGCTTCCTTTATTAAAACCCGGGGGAGTTCTCCTAGCCCACCGGGGCCACGAGGCGCCGGAGATGGAAACCGCCGCCGCGACAACGGCTTTGGGTTCGTTGGGCGGCCGTCTTGAAGAGATCACGCCCTATTCTTTGCCTGGCCTGGACAAAACGCGGTATATTGTCCGCGTGGTGAAAACCGCGGCCACTCTCCCGGCCTTCCCCCGACGGGAAGGCGTGCCCGCCAAGAGGCCTTTATGAAACAGAGAAATGTTCTCATTCTCATCGTCCTTCTCCTCGCTTCTCTCAGCGGCGGGGCCTGGTGGAAGTGGGGGCGGACGTCGTCCCTTGAGAAGGCCCGGAAGAGTCTGGATCGGGGCGACCCGGAGGTTGCGGTGGAAATCCTTTTGAAGCGCCTGGACAAGGGTGTTCCGACAGAGGAGGCGGATCTCCGGCGCGAACTGGCCCGCGCTTTCCTCATGAAAGGTTCCTATGACAACGCCGAATCCGACCTTCGGGAGCTCCTTGAAAAACATCCGGACGACTTTTATGGAAACCTCTCGCTGGGATTCCTCTTCTTTTCCCGGGGACAAGATTCTTTCGCCGTTGAGTCCCTCCGGAAGGCCAAGTCCCTGGAGCCGGGGGACTTGCGCTCGTCGCGGGCGCTGATTTCCCTGTTCAATTTTCGCGGCGACTACTCCCAGGCCCGCGGGGAGGCCTTGGACCTCTTGAACCATTCACCCGACGACCCCGGGGGTCGGATGGGCTTGGGCCGGTCGGATTTAGGGCGGGGGCTCTTCGCCGACGCGGCCCAATCCTTCGAGTCGGTCCTGGCGGCTTCCCCCGCCGACAAGGGGGCGCGGGAGTCCTTGGTGGAGGCCCTCCTGTCCGGCGGGGAATTCCGCCGGTCTGAAGAGGCTCTGGCGCCCCTCCTTAAGAATTCCCCCGACGACCCCGCCGCGCTGGACCTCCAGGCCCGGTTCTTCCACGAGAGGGCGTTCATCGACCAGGAGGAATCCCTGTATCGTCGGATTTACGAAAAAGACCCGCGCCGGCTTTTCGCCAGGATCGCCTTGGCGAGGTCGCTCGCTCGACGACGCGAGACGGAAACCGCCCAAACCCTCCTTTTGGACATCGCCCAGAACTTGCCCAAGTTGGAGGACCTTCCCCTCCCCCCCTACGCGAGCTTCTACGAACCCTGGGAGAACTTGGAAGCGCGGAACGCCGTCCGGCGGCTCCGGGCGGATTTCAACCTGGCCATGGCGGAGGTTTACAAAAGCCGTTACCTGCTTCCCGACGCCGAGAGGGAAGTCCTCCTGGCCCTCCAACTTTTCCCACGCGACGTGGACGCCCTGCGGACTTATACCGAGATCAAGCGGGTCGGCGGCGACGCCGAGGAACGCCTCAAAGCCGCCCGAAGCGCGGCGGATGTTTTTCCGGAACACCCCGAAATCCTTTTGGACTTGGCCCAGGCCCTCTTGGCCGTCCAACGGCCCTCGGAAGCGCTCACGTATGCCCAGGCGTCCGCGGCCGCCTGCCCCGCGCTATCCCGGGCCCACGCCGTCCTGGCCGAGGTCCGGGTCGCCCTCGGCGACAAGAAACTCGCCGCTGAATCCGCCGCGAAAGCCCTGTCTCTCAACGACCGGGACTCCGGCGCTTTCGTGGCCGACGGCCTGGCGAAAGCCGGCCGGGGGGAATGGAAAGACGCCGAAGCCGCCTTCGGCCGGGCCCTGGAGCTCGACGGTTTCCTGGCCCGCGCTCACTGGGAAAGGGCCCGCGCACTGAAGAAGCTCAAGAAAGATCCATCGGCTCAGGCCCACCGGGAAAAGGCTATTGAGTTGGAGCCCCGGGTATACGCGGGCAGGCCGTGATCCCTCTCAAAGACAACGTCAAGGCCGCCTCATTCCCTTTCATCAATTATCTGTTGATCGCGGGCAATCTATACGGTTTTTATCGGGAGGTCACCCAGCCGAACGCGGCGGCCCTTGCCGCTTTCGTGCGGGAGTGGTCGCTGACGCCGGCCCGCCTGCTCCTGTTTCCAGACGGGGCGTGGGCGACGATCTACACCTCCATGTTCCTCCACGGCGGATGGATCCACCTGCTGGGGAACATGCTATACCTCTGGATTTTCGGAAACGGCGTCGAAGGCCGGATGGGCCACCGCCGATACCTTCTCTTCTATCTCCTCTGCGGAACCCTGGCGGCCTTGTCCCAGGTCGCGGTCGCGCCCTCCTCGACGGGGCCGATGGTGGGGGCCTCGGGCGCCATCGCCGGCGTCCTCGGAGCCTACTTCCTGCTCTATCCCAAAGCGAAAATATTGAGCGTGGTGCCGATTTGGATATTTCTGCGGATCGTCGAGATCCCCGCGATTTTCTTTTTGGGGTTTTGGTTCTTGATCCAAGCGTTTCAGGGATGGGGATCGCTGGGGTCGGGTGCCGTCGGAGGGATCGCCTGGGCGGCCCACGCGGGAGGTTTCCTGGCGGGAGGGATCTTGGTCCTATTTTTTAAAAAGCCGGAGCTGAGAAGGAAAAAGTAAAAAGGTAAAAGGGGTGGGAATTGTTTCTTTCCACACTTCTTCCTTTTTACTTTTTGCTTTTACCTTCAGGCCGCTGGAGGTCCTCGGCGGCCTGAAACGTCCGGCGGGCTTCGTCGGCGCCGACGAAACGCCAATGCCAGGGTTCGTAGGAAACCCCCTGGGGGTTGTTCTTGGGGAAGGAATTTTCAAAATGGAACCGGGAGGCGTTCGCGGTCAGCCACGCGAACGCCTTCGTCTTTTCAAAAGACGTTTCGACGTCCGTCTTCGGCTCGTCTCCGTCGCCCAGGTCCAACGTCCAGCCGGTATGGTGCTCCGAATGGCCTGGAGGAGCGACCCAGCGGGCGGCGGCTTTTTCGGAGCCCTGGCGGGAGATCGCTTTCTTCCACAACCCCCGCTGGTAGGCGACGGACCGGAAACCGGAGATGGGAATGATTCGGACTCCGTCGGCGGCCGCGGCGGAGACCATTTCCTTGAACGCCGCCGCCGCCGGGCCGCGCATAAGAACAACGCGTCCGCCGGCGCGATATCGTCCGGCCGAGGTCAGTTCCCGCCGGGGAGCTTCGTCGTAGGGAAAATGTCCGTACAAGGACGTCCGGCTCCCCGCGAAAAGGGGCGCCGAAAGGAGCAGAATGGCGGGGAGAACGCGTCTCACGTCGCGGCGGCGGGGATGGGGGGAGTCTGTGAAACGAGGGGACGCCCGGGGAGGAGCGTCTGGCCGGTGTCCTTGTCGAAGAGGTGCAGCCGTTCCAAGTTGACCACCAACTCCATCGGCTGGTGGGGCTCCGCCCGGACGTAGGCGGGGACGCGGACGACCAAGTCGGTCGTATGGACTTTGACGTAAAGATAGATTTCAGAACCCATCGGCTCCACCACGTCCACCATGGCCTTGAAGGTCTGGCCTTCGGAAACTTTGTAGGTGTAAAAAAGGCGGTCGTAGAGATCTTCGGGGCGGATCCCCATCGTCACGTCACGCCCGACGTAGGGGCGCAACCGGTCGCCGACATCCTTGAGCGGCGTCAGGGAAAACGAATTATTGTGGCGCAAAACGACGGCGTCCTTCACGACCTCGACTCGGACGTCCACGAAATTCATGGGCGGGTTGCCGATGAAACCGGCCACGAACTTGTTGACGGGGTTGTGGTAAACCTCCAAGGGCGGCGCCACTTGCTGGACCTCGCCGTCCTTCATGACACAGATGCGGTCTCCCATGGTCATAGCCTCGACCTGGTCGTGGGTCACGTAAATCATGGTGGTCTGAAGTTTCTCGTGGATGCGCTTGAGCTCGACGCGCATTTGAACGCGGAGCTTGGCGTCGAGGTTGGAGAGGGGCTCGTCGAAAAGGAAGACGAAAGGTTTGCGGACGATGGCCCGGCCCACCGCCACGCGCTGGCGCTGGCCGCCCGACAGGGCCTTGGGCCGGCGCTCCAATAAATGGCCCAGGTTCAGGATCTCCGCGGCCTCCCGCACCCGGCGGTTGATCTCGTCTTTGGGCATCTTGCGGAGCTTCAAACCGAAGGCCATGTTCTCGTACACGGTCATGTGGGGGTACAGGGCGTAGTTCTGGAACACCATGGCGATGTCGCGGTCTTTGGGAGGGACGTTGTTGACCACCCGCCCGCCGATGTAGATTTTGCCGGAGGAGATGTCTTCCAGCCCCGCGATCATGCGGAGCGTGGTGGACTTGCCGCAGCCGG
>PMLF01000144.1 GCA_003158755.1 Elusimicrobiota bacterium
GATCGCGCGCCACTTCGTGAGCGGGCGCAAGCTGCGGGAGGGCATGCTCAACCGGGTGGAGGCCGGCATCCGCGCCTTCGACCCGTGCCTCTCCTGCTCCACCCACGCGGTGGGTTCCATGCCGCTTTCCATCGACATCGTTGATTTCGATGGAAAGATATTGAACACCATTCGGCGCGGTTGACGGGAAACATAAATCACCAAACCGCCGCGCGGGGCGCACGTTCCCGCGCGGCGGTTTTGCTTTTTATCAATTTTAGTAGCTACTCAGGTCACCAATGTCCAATTTGCATAGTCCCCCTCCCCCGTTTACGGCCGCTCCCACGCGGCACTTCTCTCTAGCGCAGTCGGGGGAGGGATGGGGAGAGGGCGAAACGCGGGGAAATCCAATATGAAAACCTTGGTCATCGGTTACGGGAACCTTCTTCGAGGGGACGACGGCGTGGGGCCGTTCCTGGCGGAAAAAGTCCGCGCCTTAAACCTCCCCGAAGTCGAAGTCCGGGCCCTGCAGCAGCTTCAGGTGGAAATCGCCGAAGACCTTCGTTCCTACCGCCGGGTCCTCCTGATCGACGCGTCCGACGGCGGGCCTGAAGTGGATTTCCGGAGGGTCGCTCCGTCGGCGACCGAAGCGGCCACGACCCATTTTTTGAGCCCGGGATTATTGTCCTCTTTGTGTTCGACACTTTACGGATTTGAGCCCGACCTGACGGTGTGCACGATCCGCGGTGATATTTTTGAGTTGAAAGACGGACTCTCTTCCGACGTTCTTCGCCGGGCGGAATTTGCGTTCAAACGGATTATTGATTTTGTTGAAGGGGGAAAATAATATGCACGAAGGCCATTTTACCGAGCAGATCGTCCAAGGCATCCTCGCCGAGGCGGAGAAGCACCCCGGTGCCCGGGTGCGCCGAATCCACGTCAAAGTGGGGGACACCTACCACCTGCA
The DNA here is from genome assembly GCA_003158755.1 of Elusimicrobiota bacterium. Classification (GTDB taxonomy): domain Bacteria; phylum Elusimicrobiota; class Elusimicrobia; order FEN-1173; family FEN-1173; genus FEN-1173. The sequence goes on from PMLF01000144.1 coordinate 947, forward strand.
GACCGAAAGCGTCCTCACGCATTTTCAATCCCAGATCCCCGGCACGCGCCTGGAAGGCGCTGTTTTGGAATTGGAGGAAGTTCCCCTCACCGTCAAATGCCGCGCCTGCGGCCGGGAAGGGGGAGTCGAAGACCACCATCTGCCAAGCTGTCCCGCCTGCCACTCCCTCGAAGTAACCATTCTTACCGGCAACACCGTCACAATAGAATCCATCGAACTGGAATCCTGAAGGGGGAACCTGAAGTCGGACGACTTCTCCTCGCGGAGGCCTCAACGGAGATACTGCCCGTTCTCCGGAGACGCGCCGTTACTCGTGCCCGAATTTTCGGATGAACCACACCTTCACGAAGTGCACCGAGACCAGATAGGCTCCCACGATGAGCAACAACGCCGCGAAATAGGCGGGCGGTGTCTGCACGAAGCCGAAGTATTTCCCCAGGGGCAGGAAGGGGATGACGAGCCCGATCGTGACGATGTAGATGGACGTGAATACCAGGAAGGAGCTCGCCCGGCTTTGAATGAACGGAATTTTCCCCGTGCGGATGATGTGGATGACGAGGGTCTGGGTGCACAAGGATTCCAAGAACCATCCTGTCTGAAACACATCCGGCTTGGCCCGGAACAGGAACAAAAGCACGCCGAAGGTGGCGAAGTCGAACAGGGAACTGATGGGGCCGATGATCAGCATGTACTTCTTGATGTAGGATACGTTCCAGGGACGGGAGCGCTCCATGAATTCCTCGTCGACGTTGTCGGAGGGGATGGCCACCTGGGAGAGATCGTACAGGAAGTTGTTTAAGAGGATTTGAATGGGGAGCATCGGCAGGAAGGGGATGAAAAGGCTGGCCCCCGTCATGCTCAGCATGTTGCCGAAGTTCGAACTGGCCCCCATCTTGATGTACTTCAGGATGTTGCCGAAGGTCTTCCTCCCTTCCAGCACGCCGTCCACCAGGACGAGGAGGCTCTTCTTCAGGAGGATGATGTCCGCCGACTCCTTGGCGATGTCNNCGCGTTGTCCACGGAGATCCCCACGTCGGCCGCCTTGAGGGCCGGGGCGTCGTTGATCCCGTCCCCCAGGTATCCCACAACGTGGTTGTTCCCGTGCAGGGCCCGGATCACCTTCTCCTTTTGCAAGGGCGACAGGCGGGCGAACACGGAGACCTTGTTCACTTCCTCCCGGAGCTGGGCGTCGCTCAAGGCCTCCACCCGGTCTCCCGTCATCAGTCCTTTGACGTCAAGTCCGATTTCATTGCAGACTTTCCTCGTCACCAGCTCGTTATCTCCCGTGAGCACCTTGAAGGCGATGCCGAGCTCCCGAAGCGTATCGATGGTTTTCTTCGCGGTGGACTTCGGCGGATCCAGGAAGGCGATGTACCCTTTGAGGATGAGGTCGCTTTCGTCTTCTTTGGTGTAGACCTGTTTCTTTCCGTCCGTCTTTTTATAGGCGAGGGCGAGGACCCGGAAACCGTCGCGGCTCAGGTCGTCGTATTCGTGCTTGAGCTCGGTAACGAGGATGTCCTGGATGTCAAGGAGTTCGCCTTCGAGCTCGAACTTCGAGCATCGTTTGAAAATCTCTTCCGGGGCCCCCTTGGCGATCAGGAGGTGGCTCCCCTCCGTTTCTTCGACGACCACCGACATGATCCTCCGGGAAAAATCGAAGGGAACTTCATCCACTTTCTTGATCCCGATCACCGCCACTTTCCCGTGCCCGAGGATGGCCCGGTCCAGGATGTTCTTCAGGCCCGTCTGGTAGAAGCTGTTGAGGTAGGCCAGCCGTAAGACCTCATCGTCCTCCTTCTTGACGACGTCGCAGTGCCTTTCCAGCACGATCTTGTCCAAGGTCAGCGTCCCCGTCTTGTCCGTGCACAGGACGTCCATGGCGCCGAAGTTCTGGATGGCGCTTAGGCGTTTGACGATGACGTCCTTCTTGGACATGGTGATGGCGCCCTTGGAGAGGTTGAGCGTCACGATCATGGGCAGCATCTCGGGCGTCAAGCCCACCGCCACGGCCAGGGAGAACAGCAACGCTTCGATGGCGTTGCCCTTGGTGAGGAGGTTGATGCCGAAAATGACGACCACCAGGACCAGCATCGTCCGCAGCATGAGCCAGGTGAAAGCCTTTACTCCTCTGTCGAAGCTCGTCTCGATGTCGATGGATGCCAGTTTTTGAGACAGGGCGCCGAACTGGGTGCCCAGCCCCGTCCGGACCACGAGGGCGAGCCCCGTGCCGCTGACCACGCTCGACCCCATGAACGCCACGTTGGCTTTGTCCGCCGCCGAGCCGCCGGCCGAGACCGGAACCTCGGCCGTCTTTTCGACGGGGAAGGACTCCCCCGTCAAGGACGCCTGGTTGATGAACAGGTCCTTGCAGGAGAGGATCCTCAAGTCGGCGGGGATCATGTCGCCCGCGAAAAGGTCCACGACGTCTCCGGGCACGAGCTCCCGCATCTTGATTTCCTTGGCGCGGCCGTTGCGGAAAACGGTGGAAGTCGACCGGACCATCTCGCTCAGTTTCTCCGCTTCCCGGCCCGCCTTGTATTCCTGCATGAAGGACATCAGGACGCTCATCACCGCCATGGCGATCACCAGCATCGCGCTGATCTTCTCCCCGAAGAACAGGGAAAATCCGGCGATGACCAACAGCACGATGACGAGGGGGTTGAGGAACCTGGCCAGGATCTGCAGGAGGATGGTCCGTTTCTTTTTTCGGGCGGGCTCGTTGTATCCGTGGGTCTCGAGGCGCCGCGCGGCCTCGGCGTCGGTCAGCCCTTTCGCGGAGGTTTCAAAGGTCTTATAGAGTTCGTCCAGTCCGGCATGGACGAAGTTGTCGTCGGTGGTTTTCATGTCTTCGACACCTTTGAATTTTGATTGGCTCCGACAGCGCCGCGAATGGATGGGAGAAGACCATCGAGGATAAATGTTGACACGCCGATGAATCCGAGCCGGTGGATGAATTCTAGCAATAATTATTGCGGCGTCGTCGATGAATCCATTGCCGGAGCCGGAGCATTGCTTTTCCCGGGAGAAAAAGGTAAATTTACCGCTCTCGACCGGAAACCCGGCGGCACTGGCCGGGTTTTTGTTTTTTCACCTGGAAAAAGGAAAGTCCCATGTCACTCACCGAATTGACGAACGTCCACGTTAAAGACGTGACCAAACGCTGGTTCCTCATCGACGCCGACGGCTTGGTTTTGGGCCGCGTGGCCAACCTCGCCTGCCAGATCATTCGCGGCAAAGGCAAAGCTTCTTTCGCTCCCCACGTGGATCAAGGGGACGGCGCGGTGGTGATCAATGCGTCCAAAATCGTGCTCACCGGGAAAAAAAGCGTCCAGAAGATCGATTTCCGCGCCTCGGGATATCCCGGCGGCCAGACCCACACCCATTACGGCCGGCTGATGGCCGAGAAGCCGGAGCGGGCGGTGGAGTTGGCCGTCTACGGCATGATACCCAAGAACCGCCTGCGCGACCGCTTCATGCGCCGCCTCAAGGTGTTCCGGGACGACTCCGGCGTCAAGCAGTATCCTTACGCCGAGCCCATCGACGTGAAGAACCCCAAGATTCACTCCGGCGGACCGTTCGTCGCCAAACCCGCCGTTGCCAAGGTGAAGAAATCTTCCGAAGGAACCAAGCCATGACCGAAATCGCCGACATCACCCGCCAATCTCCCCTCTGGACCGTGGGCCGACGGAAAACCGCCATCGCCCGCGTCCGCGTGGTCCCCGGAGAAGGACGGCTCTTCGTCAACGGCAAGTCCGCCGACGAGTTCTTCGGCGGGAACGCCCGGCACAAGGCCGCGGCCCTCTCTCCTTTCAAAGTAGCCAACACCCTCGCCGCCAACGACGTGTTCGTGACGACCGTGGGCGGCGGCATCACCGGCCAAGCGGACGCCATCAAGCTCGGCGTCGCCCGCGCCATGGTGGACGTGGACCCCAAGCTTCGGACCGCCCTCCGCGCCAAAGGGATGCTCACCCGCGACCCGCGCGCCGTCGAGCGGAAGAAGTCGGGCCAGCCTAAGGCCCGCAAGCGCTACCAACACTCCAAGCGCTAAAGCCTGGAAATGTTTTCTCCCCAAAAGCCGCGGATCGGTTCGTCCGGTCCGCGGCTTTTATTTAGAACCGATCCAAATAACCCGCAAGTCCGCTCATGCTGAGCTTGTCGAAGCATGAGCCATCGTCGCCAATGGACGCTCTCCCTTCGACAGGCTCAGGGTGAGCGAGGTTTTCCGGATAGGCTCTAAATGAACCCCATCGACCTTTTGACCGAAGCCGAACGCTTATTGGATGCCGGACGCCCGGAAGAGGCGCTCCCGCTCCTTTCTCGGGCGGCGCGCGCCGCCGGGAGCGACCGTTTTTTCCTGGCCGACGTTCTTTTCCGCCGGGCCGAGGCCCTTCGGGCTTTGTCGCGATACGAGCAGGCCCTTATGGATTATTGGGAAGCCCATAGGCTCTATCGCCGTTGCGGAGTGGCGAGCGAACGGCTGCGGACGCTCCTGGGCGCCAGCGCTTGCCTCCGGGTTCTGTCCCGGTATCGCCAGGCCGACCGGATGTGGCGGTCCGTCGCTCGACTTCTGCCGTCGCCCGTTGCCCGAGCCGCGGACCCTTCCTCGGAGGAATTTCAATTGGAAATCGCCCTCGTTCGGCGGGGCTTGGGGGACATGGCCGGAGCGACCCGCCTCCTACGAACGGCGATCCCTCGTCTGGAAAAGAAAAAGGATTCGGAAGCCCTCCAGCACGCCTGGTGGTCCCTGGCCGGTGCGGAACGTTTCGCCGGCCGTTACGGTGAAGCCCTCAAAGCGTTCGCCAAAGCCGACGTCCTCGCCCGGAAGAAC